>NZ_PRLH01000071.1 GCF_003013815.1 Cyanothece sp. BG0011
GGCCTGACGCATTTCTTCGTCGGTGACAGGAGGATGAGATGAACTGACAAGTCTCGGCAAAGCAGAATTATATTCCTTGGGTTCAGATAAAGTCATTGATTAACTGGGGAGATAGAGACAAAATGATAATCGTTCTCAATTTTAGCACAAAGTGACATTCTCGTAGGTTGGGTTGAGGAACGAAAGCCAACAATATGATGAACTTACATTTCTAGTGCTGATAATTGATGCAATAATGCCTCTTTATCTGCTTCACTTAAAGATTCTCCCGATTGAATTTTGTCACAAATGTCGGGAAGTTTTTCCGTAACCATCTGACAAATTTTTGTTTCTGCTTCTCTAATATTTTCTAAGGGGACATCATCTAAAATCCCTTCATTAATAGCAAATAAAACAGCAATTTGTTCAGCAACGGAAAAGGGTTGAGATTGAGGTTGTTTGAGGATTTCTCGCACTCGTCTGCCTCTTTCTAAGGTTTGTCGGGTATCCTCATCTAATTGCGTTCCAAAACGGGCAAATACTTCGACTTCTTGGAATTGAGAATAGGATAAGCGTAAATCTCCGGCCACTTCTCCATAGGCCCGTAATTGGGTTTTTCCCCCCACCCGTGACACTGATTTTCCCACAGAAACCGGGGGTAAAATGCCTTTTTGATAAAGGTCCGGAGACAGATAAATTTGACCGTCTGTGATAGAAATTAAATTAGTGGGAATATAAGCAGAAATACTTTGAGCTTGGGTTTCAATGATAGGTAAAGCAGTCAAAGAACCGCCGCCCCATTCTTCTCGAAGATGGGTAGAGCGTTCGAGTAATCGGGAGTGAATGTAAAAGATATCGCCCGGATAGGCTTCTCTTCCGGGAGGACGGCGTAATAACAGAGAAAGCTCTCGATAAGCCCAAGCATGACGGGTTAAATCATCATAGACAATTAAAACATCCCGTCCCTTTTCCATAAAATACTCCCCGATAGACGTGGCTGCATAGGGGGTAATATATTGCAAACCGGGGGGATCTTCTCCATCGGCTACCACCACGATAGAATAGTCTAGGGCTTCTGCTTGCCGTAATTGTTCGATCACCTTGGCAACCGCCGAAGTACGTTGACCAATGGCGCAATAAATACAAATAACATCCTTATCCTTTTGATTTAAGATGGTATCCACTGCGATCGCCGTTTTGCCAATTTGGCGATCGCCGATAATCAGTTCTCGCTGTCCCCGGCCGACGGGGATTAACGCATCAACCACTTTTAACCCGGTTTGGAGGGGAACCGTAACCGGCGCACGATGGATAAAAGGGGGTGCTTTGCGTTCGATGGGAAATTGAGTTTCAGTAGAGATGGTTCCTTGATTATCTAAAGGACGACCTAAACCGTCAACAATGCGTCCGAGTAACGCTTCTCCGACGGGAATTTGTACAATTTTTCCCGTTCGTTTAACTTCTTGACCGGCTTCTAAATGTTCGCTATTTCCTAATAGAATAACCCCTAATTCATCTACGTCTAAGTTAAAGGCAATCCCTAGAATATCCCCTGGAAAACGTACTAATTCATCGGCTTTAACGTTGGGTAAACCGATAACTTTAGCTACCCCTTGATCAATGGATTTCAGAATCCCAATTTCTCGCGGTTGAATTTTGGCTTGATAGTTATTTAATGTTTCGTTAAGCTGAGTAAGGGTATTTTCGAGAACGGTTTTTAAGGTTTTTTCCATTGTTTATTTTACATTCATTGATTAGTTTCTTCAATTGCTTTGATCACTTATTTAGTAATTTTAGGATGAAGAATTTTTCCAGAGTGGAAAGGAACAATAACTCGAATCTCATTTTTAAGATAAATTCGATGACTTCCCTGAGTTCTCAATAAAACAAAATTAGCATCAAAAAGAAGTTTTTCTGCTTCTTTAGCGGTTAATCTTGGCAGTTTAGGCAACGTTAACCTCTATACTCATGGTTAAAATTTCTTGATTAAGTAAAGTTTTCTTTTCTTGCTCAGATAAGGTTGATAAATACAGTTCAATGGCTTCTTGAATATTTTTTTTGACTTCTTCTATGGTATCTCCTTGACTCTGACATCCTTCTAATTGAGGACAATAAGCATAATATCCATCCTCATCTTTTTCAATAATAATACTAATCTGATATGACATAATGATTGATTCCTATTTAATATTATATTTCTAAAGCTTCTACATAGTCCTTTAAAGTCCAAGCAATTTTATAATCGCTTGCTTGTAGTTCAATGCCACAAATTAAGTCAGAATTGGTTATAAATTGTACATTATTGCCTTGATAAATATGAGTTTGCTGGAGTGTAGTTAAAAGGCGATCGCGACTTTCAGGGGGAATTTCAAAATGACTACGAATGATTAAACCATTATCTGTTGTGTTGAGAGAGTTGGCTAAATTTTCTCGCTCTTCTTCCGATAAATTTTCGAGACGATGAATCAATTGATTAATGATTTTTTGTTCTAACGAAGCATCAGCTAAATCTCCTAAAATATGACGAGTTATTTTATAAATTTGCTGCATAATTTTTTCTTGAAACCTATCAAAAAATTGAGCTTTTTCTCGTTCTAATGATTCTTGCCAACTCTTGTGTTTTTGTTCAACCTCTTGACGCGCTTCTTCTACTAAATCATGATATTTTTCATCTGCTTTAGTTTGGGCGTGAGTCATTATCTCTTGTTGTTTATTTTCTAATTCTTGTTGTTTTTGTTGATAAGAATTAGCCTCATTTTTAGCAGATTCTTTTTCTTTTTCTGCGGCTTGCCAACGATTTTCAATTTCTTGTTGACGAGCTTTAATGGTTTTTACAATCGGTTTATATAAAAAACGATTCAGTAAAAAAACTAAAATGAGAAAATTAATGATTTGAGCAACAATAGTAAACCAATCAATTAGCACCAGTTAGCCCCCTGCATTTTCTACAAAATAATTCCAAAACGGATTAGCAAAAATTAAAATCATCGAAACAACAAAACAATAAATTGCTGTTGATTCGACTAAGGCTAAACCCACAAATAAAGTACGAGTAATCGTATTCGCTTTATCTGGTTGTTGAGCTAAAGCTCGTAAGGCATTGGCCAAGGCTAACCCTTCTCCAATAGCAGGGGCAACGGAACCAATAGCAATGGTTAATCCTGCGGTAATAATGGAAACGATACCCGTTAAACCTAGATTGTCCATCTAAAAAATCTCCTTATTTTTGTTGTGAAATCTGTTCTTTTAGGACTGATTATTTCCTGTTTTCCGTTGCTGAAGATTCATCCCTGATGCAATATAAACCATGGCTAAAATAGTAAAAACATAGGCTTGAATCACTCCTACTAATAAACCAAATAATGTCAACACAGCAGGGAAAAATAAAGGGACAATGGAAATTAAAATGGCCACTAATAAACTGGTACTCATAATATTACCAAATAGACGAATGGCTAGAGAAACAGTGCGTGATATTTCACTGATCAAATTAAAAGGTAACATCACAGGAGTCGGTTGAATATAATGGCGTAAATAGTTGGTAATCCCCACATTTTTAATGCCATAAATAGGCACAGCGACAAACACACATAAGGCTAAAGCTGCGGTGGTAGAAAGAGAGCCAGCCGGCGACTGATAAACGGGAAAAATGGTTAATAAATTGGCCATGGTAATAAATAAGAATAATGTGCCAATAAAAGGTAAAAATTGATCGGCTTTTTGTTGACTGGCATCTCGAATTTGTTGGTTAATTTGTTCAATAATAATCTCTAGGGCAACTTGCCAACGAGATAGAGGGGGGTCGATGGATAATGTGCGAGTAATTAACCAAGATCCTAACACTAAAATCAATATTACTAACCAAGTAAAAACGATAGTCGCGTTAAGATTTATCCATTGCCATTGCCAATAAATAATGCTGTCAGGGGTAATATCCATTATAGAATGTAGAATTTAGAATGTAGAATTTAGAATTTAGAATTAGAGTTAGATAATTTAGGTTTCAAAACATTAGTTAACACAATTCTGGCTAAGATAAATCCTCCTAAACAAATTAATATTCGTTGCCATTGTCCATCCATGATGAGATAAAAACCTAATAGTGTTACAAGAATACGACCTAAAAAACTACCAATAAATAAACGCACTGGATAAGCTGTTGTTGGCAGTTGTCGCACTGTAATCCAAAGACTGCTAAAGTAAAAACCTCCTAAAATAAGACCAAAAATAAAAGGAATTAAATTTTCTAAACTAAAGCCTATCATCATAATTTTCTCCTTATTAAATTGTCAAACAGATACTTATTAATAATTAGTGATTTAGATGCTTAACAGCTTAACTTTTCATTCATCTTGACTTTCTCGTTGTATCCAATACCAAGCATTAAGACAGCCAATAATCACCCCTAGAAATAACATCATTAACGTCCAGGAATAGGGATCATTTAACTTAATATCCAGCCAAACACCCACAGCAATACCGATAAGGGTGGGAATAGCCACGGACCATCCCACAATGCCAAACATCCCTAAACCATACCAAATGGTGCGATCGCCTTCTTTTCGAGCAGTCATTTTGCGATCGGCTTGATCTTTCACTGCTTGTTCAAAGTTGCCTTGTCTTTTTTGATGGGTTTTTCGGGGTTCATTAGAGTCCTTCACCGCCTTCTCTCCCTATTTCTACAATCCCTCTGGCTAACCCGGACTCCAATCTAGCGATCGCGGTACGGGTCATTTTTTGCTGTTCATTGAGTTGACGAAATTCTTCGGCAACGGTTTGATGTAATCGGTCTAAATTAGCATCTTTAACGGCTCTTCCTGTAGAAACCATGACCGTTTGCCCACATTTAACTAAAATGCCTTCGTCAATGGCCATAAACACCTCTTCCCCCTCAACAGAACGATAGGATAAAATACTCGCAGTTAAAGCGGTAACAAAGTCAATATGGTTACTCAAAAGCCCAAATGCGCCGTTTTTGGCTTCTGCATTCACTTGTTCGACCTCTTCAACTAAAAAGACCTTATTAGGAATTAAGACCTTAAGTTTCATCTTTTACTGCCTCCTTACGCTTGTTTTGGGCTTCGTCAATGGAACCCAACATATATAAAGAACGCTCAGAATAGTCAGCAAATTCATCATTAAGAATGCGTTCACATCCCTCTAAAGCATCCTCTAAACTGACTAACTTGCCTTTTTTCCCAGTAAACTGTTCCGTACTAAAAAAGGGTTGCGTTAAAAATCTTTCTAAACGGCGGGCCCTGGCTACCGTTGCGCGATCGCTTTCTGAGAGTTCTTCCATGCCCAACATAGCGATAATATCTTTCAAATCTTCGTAACTGGCCAAGGTACTTTTGATTCCTTGGGCAATGTTGTAATGTCTTTCTCCGACAATGGTGGGGGAGAGCATTTTTGATCCCGACTGTAACGGGTCAATGGCCGGATATAACCCCTCACTTGCTCGTTTACGGGATAACACAATTGAAGCCGATAGATGGCCAAAAGTTTGGACCGCTGCCGGATCTGTAAAATCATCTGCCGGTACATAAACCGCTTGGACTGAGGTAATGGACCCTGTGGCGGTGTTAGTAATACGTTCTTCGAGTTCGGCTAATTCTGTGCCTAGAGTCGGTTGATACCCCACCCGTGACGGTAAGCGTCCCATCAACCCTGATACTTCTTGCCCTGCTTGAATAAAGCGAAAAATATTATCTATGAGCAACAAGACATCTTGTTTGAGTTCATCTCGAAAATACTCCGCCATGGTTAAGGCCGCGTGACCCACGCGAAACCTTGCCCCTGGGGGTTCGTCCATTTGACCAAACAACATGATGGTATTGTCGAGAACTCCTGCCTCTTGCATCTCTCGATATAATTCTTCTGCTTCTCGGTTTCGTTCCCCAATGCCACAAAACAAACTGATTCCTTGATACTGACTCACCATATTGTGAATCATTTCCGTAATTAACACCGTTTTACCCACACCTGCGCCTCCGAAGAGTCCGGCTTTCCCTCCTTGTTCGATGGGGGTTAAGATATCGATAGCTTTGATGCCGGTAGCTAAAATATCTGAAGTGGTTGATCGTTGTTGTAGGGGTAAAGGGACTTGATGAATGGACCGCCAGTTTCCTTCGGTTATGGCTTCTTTGCCGTCAATGGTTTCCCCAAACACATTAAACACTCTGCCTAGGGTTTGCTTTCCTACCGGCACTTGTAACGGTTTTCCGACGTTGATGACCCTTGACCCTCTGGCTAACCCAGAAATCGGCGTTATTCCAATCCCTCGCACCGTATGAGTATCTAAATGGTTAACCACTTCAATGATAATTTCTCCTTCTTCCCCTGCTTTTAGTTGACTGTATAAATCCGGTAATTTTTCGTCAAAGTAAATATCAACCACGCTGCTACGAATGGCAAGGACTTTACCATGATTAACTTGAGAATAGCCATTCGATGCTTGCATATCCATTAATTTTGTCCATTGATGGGTAGGGGTTACATCTGAATCATTTTTATTGGGAAGCGTTACGGCCGCATCTTAACTTACATTTCTATCTAACAACAAGGGTTTTACTCAAACAGTCTGCTTAATCTTTTATTTATAATTAAAAAAGAGCCTAGTGAGGATTGCAGGGGCGCTACGGAGACCAGAGCATGGGAGAAAGAAAATAGGATAAAAATAAAAACTTGAGGGTTTTTCATTATTCTCCTCCGCTCCTCACTCCCTGCTCCCATGCAGTCTCAACTAGAAATTTATAAGGATTAACAGCTTAAGGCATAATGGGAATTTGTTGTTGATCAAATTGGCGATCGCGTAAGGTTCCGGGGGTGGTGCGAACATAGTCCGGATTCCCTGTTAAAGAGGAGTTAAAGGGGTTAACAATGTCGGGGGTGCGAATTCTGGGCCCAGCCGTTTGTTGTCTGAGGCCATCCCATAACACGGCTTCGATGGTTTTGGCATCATTAGCAATGGTGTTATCAAAGAATGAGCCTGGGGCATATCGCCAGCCAAAAATCTTATTCATTTGGCCAAACATATCGGTGTTGTCGTAAAATCGTAAACTTTCGTTATAAAACGCCCGATCAATAACATGGGTAAAATGTTCTCCGGGTTCTTCGGGAATGGCTTGAACTGCAGGATTAGTATTTTGATAAGCGGCTGTTCCGCCGAGGTTACGAGCTTCGAGTAACCGTCGTTCGAGTTGTTCTATACAAGCATTTAACCCGGCTGCAAACTCATTACGGGTGAGGGCGCGATCGCCTCGATAGGTGCGATCGGGATAACCGACAATACAACCATAATTCTCGACTAAATTTCTTAACGCTTGATAAGACCAATCCGTAGGAGAAACGTCTCTTAATTGTTGAATACTACTGAGTTGCTGTAAAATCGTTTGATAATCGTAATTTTGAGTCGGTAAGTTCTGCTGTGGTGTCACTTGTTGGCTAGATTGACCATAACTCGGGTTACTGATTAATAGCGACCCTACTATTAAAGCAGGTAATAAGGGTTTATACATGGTTGTTCCATCTCCTCACAATTAATTTTAGATAAAACTCGGTCATGTTTCTTGATCAGCCCAAGTCCAGGGATACAGTCATGACCACCCGTATTTTAGCTAATTTTTCTGTTGCGGTCTGAAGATTTCGGTTCATTAAGTTTTATCATTATATTTATCGAGAGAATAGGGTCTAAAACCTGGCTTTTTAAAGCGAAACGTTTTTGAGGCGAGGCTTAAATCCTTTTCTCAAAAACAACTTCTGACTTCTGACTTCTGACTTCTGACTTCGTTAACCCCTGTGAGATTTGATTTTATGATTTCCGTTGCTACTGCAGATTTATCAACGTTACGCACCTATCTTTTAGAATTATTTGTCAAATTAGCTTATCAAGAAGGGGACTTTACCCTGTCCTCGGGTCAAAAAAGTAGCTACTATATCAACGGAAAACAGGTGACTCTACAGGCCCAAGGGGGTTTGGCCATTGGTCGCTTATTATTATCAATGTTACCCCCGAACACCCAAGGGGTGGCAGGGTTAACCTTGGGGGCCGATCCCATCGTCAGCGCGGTGAGTGTGGTATCAGCTTATGAAGATCGTCCTATTCCTGCTTTAATTATCCGTAAAGAAGCCAAAGGCCATGGAACTCAAGCGTATATTGAAGGGCCAACCCTCTCCCCAGGGGCAACGGTGGTGGTTTTAGAGGATGTGGTGACAACGGGTAAATCCGCTATGTTGGCCGTCGAACGATTACGAGACGTGGGTTACACCGTTAATACCATTATTGCCCTAGTGGATAGAGAACAAGGTGGCGCGGCTTTTTACGAAAGTCAGGGGTTAACGTTTCAGACTTTATTCTCTATTAGTGAAATACAAAAGTTCTATAAAAGCTCAACTTAAACAAAATTTTCATTGTGAATTTTCCCAAATTTTTTCACAACCTCTCGAATGTTTTCCACAAGTTTGAGTGAGTTTTCCCCAAAAAAGTCTAAGTTTTCAACAAGCATCAACCAAATAAGAGACTTGTGGCAATTGATGGGGAAAAGTGTTAAATAAATTGCTGTTAAAAAACGACTAATCACTTTTTTTGCATCCTATGTTAGTATACATAAGTCTGATGTAATTTTTATGATAAGAAATAGGTCTAACCATGATTATTATGATTTTAGGTTTCTCATTTTTCTAAATCCTAAATAGCTTAAGGAGTTGGCTAACCTTAAGAAATAATTATTACATTGCTGTTGAGTCTTGACTTATGCTTTAAAAAATAAAATAATAGCAATTTTCTTGATTTTGTCGTTAGTTTTGCCAGGAAAAAACATGAAAACTTCTATCGCGCTTGAAGTTGAAATCCCAGAAGAAACCTATATTTTGCTCACAAACTTTATTGAAAACCATGCTCCATTAGGATTTAATGAAGTTGTTTCTTTGGCCGTTTCAAGTTTTTTAACGAATCAAAAAATCCCCTTAAATTCTTGTCAAACTTATTTATCCACTGGGTACAACTATCCTAATCATTCAAAGGTTTTAGAGTAATGAAAAGAAAGAAACTAATTCCCCTTCCTTGGAAAACGAGAGAAAGAATCAAGGCATTTTCTCAAGTATTTCCTGATGTTCCTTTATTAGAAAATCCCACCACAGGGGATCAATTAGCGAATGTTATTGATCGTCTTCAACCGATTGCTAAATCAGAAAGTGCTGCTTTTTCTTTATTAAGAGAATTAGATTCTTATCGGTGTTACGGTGAATAACTCTAAAGAAAATCCACAATCTTTATTTAAACCGATTAACCTATTAATTGCGGTGATCATTATCGCCGTAATTCTCATTATTGCCTTTTCTAATCTCTTAGAAGATCCAGACAGTCGTCAGATGCGACAAACGGCAGAAAAACAACTGAGATTATTCGCCAGAGGTTATAGTCTAAATGCCATTGACTGTGAGGGAATTGATAGCAATAATGATGGGTGGGTTAACTGTCGGGCCGACGATCGCAAAGGAAAACTCCTTTACCTAGAATGTCCCTATCAAGTGACGGACCAAGAATGTCGCTATAAGTAACTGGACAAAAATAAACGTTACTGTGAAGTGAGCAGGGGAGCAGGGAGACGAGCGACCCCGCGCCGTCTTACGGCGCAAGGGAACGCGCGAGGAAGGGAGCAGGGAGAGGTGCGACCCAAGGCGAGGTTACCTCGCCATTGGAAAGCGCACCTTAAGGGGTTACGACTTATTTATCTTTCTTAAGACAGTTAAGTATATTTATGTCCGACTACTTAGAGAGAAAAATTAGTTTAATTTAAAGTAAAAAGTTGCCCCCTTTCCTACCACACTCTGGGCCCAAATACGTCCACCATGACGATGAATAATCCGTTGAACAATAGAAAGGCCGATCCCTGTTCCCTCAAAGTCTTTTTGAGAGTGTAATCGTTGGAAGGCAGCGAACAATTGATCGGCATATTTCATATCAAAACCCACCCCATTATCAGCCACAAAAATAGTCCCATCTTCTAAACAATTAATCTCAATTTCAATGGGATTTCGTCCTTGACTAAACTTAATGCTATTGTTGATTAAATTAATAAATACTTGTTGTAATAAGGCAGAATCTCCTAAGACGGTGGGTAATATTCCTAGGTTAAATTCAATGTTGATTCCCTGAGAAGACACCAGATCAATAGCGGTTTTCACCACAGCATTCAGATTCACCTCATCAAACAGCAACTCCCGTCTTCCGACTCGGGACAAGGTGAGTAACCCATCGATTAAATGACCCATTTTTTCACTACTTTTTTCGATCACTTCTAAATAATGAATGACTTTGGGATCATCTTTCGCGTCACTTTTTAAGAGTCTCGCTTTTAAAGCATTGACAAACCCGTGAATATGTCGCAATGGCGCACGTAAATCATGGGAAACCGAATAACAAAAAGCGTCGAGTTCTTGATTCGTCGCTTCGAGTTGGCTGGTTCGTTCCATCAACACTTGTTTTGTTTTCACCAACTCAGTCAAGTCACGAGAGGTTCCCAGAAGGGCGTAAACCTCTCCGTGAGAATTTTTGAGGGGGACTTTGTAGGTGTCAAAATAGCGATCGCCGTCGGGGAAAGGAATGGTTTCTTCGAGATGAAGGGTTTCCTCTGTGTCAAACACTTGTTGGTTTTGTTGAGCAAAATAATCAGCCATTTCAGCACTAAAATAGTCAAAAATCGTTTGACCTTGCACCTGCTGACGGTGATCAAATCCAATTCCTTGGGCAAAAACTTGATTACAAAACAAGAATTTCATGGTTTCTCGTTCTATCACAAACACGAAGTCAGGAAGGGTATTCAATAACATTTCGAGTTCTGCAGTGCGTTGGGCGACTCGTTCCTCTAATTCCTCATTTAACCGTTTAATCTCTTGTTCTCTCTGTTTTTGTTCGGTGATATCTTGAGCTAACCCCGTGATGCGAACCCAGTCTCCTGATTGACGTTTGACAGGAAACCCCTGATCTCTGATCCAGCGCAGGGTTCCATCGGGTCGAATAATGCGATATTGAAAGTCAAATCCTCCTTTGAGTAATTTTTGAGTAAATTCGTGTTCAACTCTTTCTCGATCATCAGGGTGAATGGTTTCTATCCATTGACTCGGATTTTTATAGGTATCTTCTGGATTATAGCCCCAAATTTCTTGATAAGCAGGACTGACATAAACACTTTTTTGATGACTGGGATCGCTTTTAGAAATATCAGTCATCCAAAATACTTCATGGATGTTTTCTGCCAGTTGACGAAATTTTTGCTCACTGTCCCGTAAAGCGTCTTCTGCCTCTTTTCTTTGCCTAATATCCCTAGAATTGGCCACAATTCCTTTAATGTTAGGATTATCGAGTTGATTACTGGCGACGGTTTCTATCCATATATATTCATTCCTTTTTGTTTGATAGCGATACTGGACGGTAATGGTATCTTGAGGATGATAAAGTAGCTGAGAAAAGCTTTTTCCTACCCTGGTGCGATCGTCTGGATGAATGAGATAAAAGGTTCTCATTTGCTGCATTTCTTCGAGGGAAAAGCCGTAAATTTTTTCAGCAGCCGGAGAATGATAAATTAACTGTCCTTCTCTATCAAAAATGGAAACAATATCGGATGAATAAGTTAATAAAGCTTGTAGTTTATTTTCACTGGCTTCTTTTTCTTGTTCTGCTTGTTGACGACTCGCCTCATTACGATAGGCTTTAATTAAGTTAGCACAAGTGGTTAAAAAAGGCTTTAAATAGTTAACTAAATCATCATTATAACCCTGTGGACCATTGGCAACCCCTACCATTCCCACTAATTGATTATTATGATAAAAAGGAAGTCCTAAAAAGGCATCAAGGGAAGGATGACCTTCCGGTAAACCACCTCGTCTGGGATCACTCTTGGGATGATTAGCAATGACGGGGTTTCCGGTGGTGATCACTGCCCCAAATAGGGTTTTTAAGTTATGAAATTCCATGCCATGAGGCGCATTTTCATCGTAAAACTTGCTCGTTTCTTCATTCCAGGAAATATTCGTTATAGCATGGGTTTTTAGATAAGGTTGCCCTCTTATTTTCATGTGGGTTTCTTGTAAATAGGGTTCTCCCTCATCGCTGTAAATAATTTCTCCAATAAATCCATATGCACTATCTGTTAAGGTTAAGAGATTTTCTAACAAGTCATTAAATAAAACTTCAGGAACTGTGTCAGCAATAAATTGAGATTGTGCCAGGGTTATTGCTTGTAAAATATTGTTACTTTTTTTGAGTTCACTTTCGGCTTTTTTTTCTTGGGTAATATCTTCGGTAATACACACTAAATATTCAGGGTTATTCTGCTCATCATAGAGAGGGACTTTTACAGTACGAACGGTTCTTGTTCCTTTGTTATAGCTATCAATTAGTTCTTCGGGAATTTTTATCGGAACACCGTTTGCAAAGGTTTCTATATCTTGTTGTTCATAAGAATTAGCTTGTTCTGGCGGAACCAAATCATGACCTGTTTTGCCGATCACTTGAGACGAATCTAGTCCGACAATGTCTTCACAAGCTTTATTTAGTAATAAGACTTGACCAAATTTTTCGGGGTTTCCATCTTTAACAAATACAGCAACGGGTAAATAATCAATAATAGTTTGTAAAAAGTTTCGAGATTTTTCTAACTCTAATTTTGCTTTTTTGTTGCTCGTAATATCTGTTGATTCAGGAAGTAAAAAAAATAATTTTTCCTGTTTCGTCTTTAATCGGTTTGAGAGAAAAGTCAAGATAAATCTTTTTCTTATTTTTAGTTAGATGAGTGGTTTCAAAGCGAATTATATTGCCTTGTTTTGCTTGTTGAATCGCTGTTTTTAATTCCTTTTGATAATTAGCAGAATAGTTCCACCAAGGGGTTTCCCAAAAAGGCTTACCGATGACATCTTTAGCTTCAATTTCTAGATAATCTAAGGCAGTTTGATTAACTTCTAGTAAGTTGCCTTCTAAGTCTAATAAGCCAATAAATTGAATGGTTTGATTAAAAATTGCTGTAAACTTTTCTTCGGTTTTTTGACGTTTTATAATTTCTTCCTGTAAACACTTTTCAAGGTGCTTTAATTGAAGCGAAAGCCCAATAATGACCGTCAACATTGATATGATAATTAAACTTAAAATACCGATGATTGTTATGTAAGTTGTCTCCTGTCCCAATCGGTTTAAAGCCAAAAATATTAAATCAGTCAAATTTCCCATATAGCCTAACAATTCTCTTGCAGTTATGATACACATATCTTGATCAAAAGCAACCGTAAATGTTACAAAATATTAATCATTTCCTAGTTTATCATTCGTCAGAATACTTAGTCATTTCTCGACCATATTTGTTTCAAAAAAGTTTTCAATAAATCGTCAAGAGTAATCATTCGAGGATTTTTTTTCTTTTTCATTTTAGGGTAATAGATTGAACGGAAATATAGGGGAGTCGTGATCCAAATCACAGTTATTTTGAGAGTTTCAACAGTTAAATAAAATATCAATTTTAAGTTTTCTTAAGTTTTGAGAAAAAACGATGTAACGGTTGACACCCCCAAAATTATGATCCAAGGAAATGGAAAAAGGATGCTATTAGTAGAAGATGATCCCAATGATATCGAATTAATTCAATTAGCCCTAGAAAGTTATAATTTTATTAATGAAATTGATATTGTAGAAGATGGAGAACAAGCACTAGAATATTTATTTGGCAGAGGAGAAGATACTGCAAGACGAGACTTACCGAGAGTCATTTTATTAGATTTGAAATTACCTAAAATTAATGGGATTCAGGTTTTAGAGGCAATTCGCCGTGATCCAAGAACAAAAAATATAGTGGTGGTAGTGATGACATCATCGGCAGAAGACAGAGACCTACAAGCTTGTTATAATTTAGGAGTCAATAGTTACATTATTAAACCCTTTGATTTTCAGCAATTTATAGAAATCGCTCAACAAGTAGGTTGTTATTGGATGATGTTAAATCAACCCCCTCTTGGATAATCTTTCTTTCTTGTGAAAAAAAATCCCACCAAGAGAGATCCAGGGGAAGGGGAACTGACAAGAAAAAACTATCACTGATGGATCGTTACCTCTCATTATATAATCTATATCTAATCAAAACTGATAGGGAACATCATAAGTCCTCTGAAAAGAATCAGTAAATATTCTATCCTAGTGTCTTTGTTCCTTAGGGAATAGACGTTTAATAGTCGATTGTAACTACCTCAAACCCTAATAAAAAGAGAGTGAAAGTTTATGTCTTTTGGCCCCTTTAACTCAACATTATCTAACAGTGAAGTTCAATTACCTATTAATTTACTATTGGTTGAAGATGTGGCCGAAGATATCGAATTAATTCTTATTTCTTTGACAAACGCTGATCTCGAATTTACCTACGATGTGGCTGACACGGCCAGAGTTTACCAAGAAAAACTCCAAAATAACAGCTATGATGCAGTGTTAGCCGATTATCGTCTCCCTGGGTTTAATGGGTTAGAGGCACTCAAAATTTTACAACAATCAGGGCAAAAAATTCCTTTTATTCTGGTGACAGGAAGTATAGGAGAAGAAACAGCAGTTGAATGTATCAAAGCAGGGATAACCGACTATCTTCTTAAAGATCGCTTATTTCGCTTACCCAATATTTTACAGCGATCGCTCGAAGAATTTGCCCTGCGTCGTCAACAACAACAAGCATTAATAGAACGACAAAAAGCCCAAATCGCCCTCAGAGAAAGTGAACAACGGTTTCGGGCTTTAATTGAAAATGCCATCGATATTATCCTGATTGTCTCCTCAGAAGGAATCTTTACTTATCTGAGTCCTTCCGTCAAACGAATCTTAGGTTATGATCCTGCGAGTCTGATCGGTCGATGTTTTTTTTGATTTGATTGATCAAGGGGATCAACAACGGATTAAACAAGCCTTTGATAGTATCAAAAGCCAAGCCAATCAATCTATTATCCTCTCAGAGTTTCGAGTTAGTAAAGATGACAACGGTTGGGTGATGTTAGAGGCGATCGCCAAAAATCTCCAAGACGATCCGGCGGTAGCCGGGTTTGTCATTAACTGTCATGATATTACCGAACGTCATTACACGGCACAACAACTCAGATATGATGCCTATCATGACAAATTAACCGGTTTAGCCAATCGTTC
>NZ_PRLH01000207.1 GCF_003013815.1 Cyanothece sp. BG0011
GACGAAATCCTTGACCAACAATTTCGGCTGAAACTCCCGTTAATCCCCGAACAATTGAACTTTTACCTGCTTGAGTTTTTCCGATTAAAATGGCTTCAGTGGTGGGTAATTTTTCTCTAACCATCTCTAAAATATCTGCGATTTGTTCATCACTCACTTGAAACCATTGAGTAATTTTTTTTAGCAATAATTTATCTTTAATAAAATTTGTGGTTGAGTTAAAAAATCGATTCATTGGTAATGATGCTCGCTTAAGGCGATAAAAATGCTGATTTAATCCGTTATCAGTGTTCAGTTATTCCTCACTGTTCACTGATAATGATTAAAGTAGAGAACCTTAATTTAAATATAACAAAATTAACCGTCAATGTTCCATGATTCACCTAATCATTAGTAACAATTCTAAAACCTGCGTGTTGATAGAAGTTAGGACGGAACCAATTACGATAATATTTTAAGGTTTCTGTTCCTTGAGTTACCCAAGCCCCTCCTAACATCATTTTATGATTATTATCAAAGAAGGGTGCGGAATTATCTTCGTAGAGAAAATGGGGTTGAAACCCTGGTAACGGGTTAAAATCTTCGTCTAACCATTCCCAAACGTTTCCCCTTAAATCCCATAGTCCCGAATGGCTTTCGGCTGTTTTTATTAACCCCACTGGACTGGGTGAACCGAATTTTAAATTAAGATTATAATCATTAACTTCCTCGATGTCTAGTTGATAGTTATCCTCTGATCCATAGGCCGCTAAATTCCATTCTGCTTCACTCATTAATCGGGTTTCTTTACCCTTCCAACGACAATAAGCCTTGGCTTCATAATAATTAACTTCTACGGGCCAGTCTAAGGGTAAGGGCATTTCATCAAACATAGCTCGATAGAAATATTCACCCTGATTTAATTGCCAAAATTTCGGATATTTTACCTGATTTTCTTCTTTCCATTGCCAAGATTTTTCATCCCAATAGGCTTGATTTTCATAACCGTTACTCTTGACAAATTCGAGAAATTCTCCATTAGTAATTAAATATTGACTGGCAAAAAATGAGTCAACTTTTACTATGCGATCGCCATATTCACAGTCCCATCCATATAAGGGATTATCTTGATTTTTTCCTAATTTAACAGTTCCTCCTTCGACTAAAATCATGTTATTCTTATCAGTCATTGTCTGAGAAGGTGCATATTGCCAGCCTTGAGGTTTAGTTAATTTTTCTGTGGGAAGTTGTCTCAATAACATCGAAGAGGTTTCAAAATGAATCCGTTGATGTTCGGTTCCCATCATTAACGCCCAAAGGGGATGATTTTGATGAATCGGAAGGTTGAAAGCCGTCTTTTTTATAACGTCTAAAATAACCTCATACGCTTGATTTCGATAATCCCAAACTGCTTTAACTTCTGGCCAATTAATATGAGCGATCGCTTGATTTAATTCTTCGGCATTTTCGGGATCAACCCCAAATTCAAATAATATTTCATAATCGGAATTAATTCCTTTTTCTAATAACTCAACTTGTATTAACTTATTAATAGAAAAAGCAGCAGAATGACCCAAATAAAAAATTAAGGGATTTCGTAAAGGATCAGGATTTATATAAAAGGTTTCATCTTGGCTAATACTTTGCAGTAAAATATTTTCTAATTCCCAACTATTTTGAAAATAGTTAATGATAGAATCCTGAGAACAGTTATCAAGAAAAATAGGCAATTGAGATTTAAGAGATGACATAAAAATTGTAAGGTGATACTAAGAGTTGTATAAGTTAGCTAACAGGAGTATTGTTAATTATACTCCTATTTGAAATGACTTATTTGCAAGCTTGACACAGAATTAATGCAAACCAGTTATTTTCATCTGTAAATACTTTAACTGGATTTAAGTCCTTAGATTCTAACTTATCCCTCGTTTCCTCTACATCAAACTTTCGAGAAATCTCAGTTAATATTCTTTCTCCCTTTTTTACATTTACCTTTAAATCAAGATTTTTTAAAACAATTTCTTGTTCTTTTTCAGATACTAAATACATTTCAATTTGTTTTTTTTCTTCATTGTAAATAGCTTGATGGTAGAAACAATTTACATCAAAATTTCCTTCAAATTGATGGTTTAAATGAGCCAGCATATTTAAGTTAAAAGCAGCGGTCACTCCTTGACTATCATTATAGGCAGCTTCTAGAATAGATTTGGGTTTTTGTAAATCAATTCCCAATAAAAAATAATCCCCCTTTTCTAGTACGTGAGCAATTTTATTTAAGAAGTTATCATAATCTGTCTCACTAAAGTTACCTATCGAACTGCCTAAGAAAAATATCATTCTCGCTGGCCAAGCAGTAGGAGTTAATTGAGTTAATGCTTGGTGATAAGTTCCTACTAATCCTTGAATTTCTAGAGAACTATATTCTTGTTGTAATTGTAGCGCGCTTTCTTTTAAAATTCCTGCACTAACATCAATGGGCATATATTTAAACCCATCATTTTGCTTATCATAAGCATCTAATAATAAGCGAGTTTTTGTAGAACTTCCACTGCCTAATTCTACTAATTCACAAGTGCCAGTAATTTGAGCAATTTCCTCTACATATTGTCTTAAAATACTTGCTTCTGTGCGAGTCGGATAATATTCCGGTAACTCACAAATTTGTTCAAAGAGTTGAGAACCCTGATCATCATAGAAATATTTCGATGGTATTTTTTTAGGGCATTCATTCAACCCTTTTTTTATGTCTTGATCAAAAGAATTCTCTGTTTCCTTTGCTGTTTCGATGGGCTGTAAATATTCAATTTTCAACTGGTCTGTTTGAAGTTGGGTTAACATAAGATAGCAGCTACAATAACTGAAGTTAACTGTGACTCTTTTATTTTAAAACAATTTAGTAACAAAAACTACAATATCAAGCTCTAAACAAAATTCTATCCTTAAAATATTTGAGCAAGTTAGGGAGGATCACTTTTGTTGTGCTAACTTCAAGATAAATTGGGTATTTTTTCTAATTTGAATAACAAGAAAATCAACCTAAAGAATGTTGAAAAAAAAGAACAAATATGCTGGAGTCAATTATATTACGAGAAAATTAAGATAAGCTATATGACAGTAAGTATGGTGGAAAAAAATATCAATCAGCCACTAATTAAGCCGTGTTATTTCTGCTCAACCATTAGCCGTTTTGCTCAAATTTCATTTTTGCACTACCATAACGATTCAGGCTACTCAGCAAGAGCAACATAAAAAAATGTTGACTCAGTGAAATTAACTAGAAAAATTTGGGAATAATAGTTTTAAGACGTACAGTTAATCACACAGAGGAGTTCTCATGGTTACAACCCAATCAAAACAACGGCTAGGAACTATCTTACAAGAAGCCAAGCTTATCACTCCTTATCAAGTAGAAATAGCACTAAACGAACAAAAAAAAGACCCTCAACGCCGTTTAGGAGAAATTTTAGCTCAAAAAGGCTGGATAAAACAGCAAACTGCCGATTTTTTCGCTGAAGAGTGGGAAAACGTTCTCGAACAAGCCCAACAGGGAACCCCTCAATCTTTAGGCTATTATCTCAAAGAAGCTGGCTTAATCGACGATCATCAACTTCGCGCTATTTTAGCAGAACAAGAACAGGGGCGAATGTGGATGAGAATCGGGGCTTTAGCGGTACTCAAAGGTTGGTTGAATCAAACAACTGTGGATTTTCTTCTCTCTAACCTCCACCCTGATAGAGTCGGAGACTCCCCTTTTCTCAAAGCCAAACAGTAGCCACTCCTAAAAAAAAATGTTAGCATATAAACATAACAGGATAAATCGTTCATCTGTTGTCATCAACAGACGGAAGTAGGGAAATATATCCCGAAGGAACGCGCCTCATTCAATCCACTACGATTTAGAAGGAGGCGTTATGCCCTTAAATAACAACTTTGGTACTCACCGAAACGAGTTTGACAATTTACAGTCTAAATCTCGTTTTTTAATCGCTCAAAATCGCGGTAAGCAGCAACATCGTCAACTCTCTATGTTGCATCGTCTTGCATCAGAAATGGGTGTCACTGTTGAATCTATTAAAGCGTAAACAGAGGTGAGTCATGACTAATAACCAAAAACACTTAAGCGAAGTGGCACGTCTCCATCGTGCTAACATCTTAAAAAGCTTAGAGCATCGTTTACAAGTTGCTCGCTCAAAAGGCCAAAGTGCTTTAATTGAGCAATTAGAAGCTGAAAGAAGCTACTACAACCGTTAATTAAATTGTAACGGACTGTAAACTCTAAGTCAATCAAAGGTTCTCATTTGACCCCTAAGGGTAGAGATGGGAACCTTTTAATTGTTAGGGAATGGGGTAAAACTGCCTAGGGTTTGAAATGAATCACGGATGGGTTTATCACAATAAAATATCCCTTGAGGATGAGGGATTAACCGTTATCGAATATTATACAAAACGATATCAACATTCGACCTATGAACAATGGTTAAGTCGCATTTTATCGGGAGAAATATTACTAAATCATCAATCGGTTAAACCAACAACTTCTTTAAAACCAGGGCAAATGCTAACTTATCACCGTCCTCCTTGGCAAGAACCCGATGTTCCGCTTCAGTTTAAAATTTTATATCAAGATGACCATCTCCTAATCATTAATAAGCCTTCGGGACTGCCCGTATTACCGGGAGGAAATTTTTTAGAAAATACCTTATTATGGCAGTTAAAAAAACAATTTCCCCATGAAAAAATTGCCCCTATTCATCGCTTAGGTCGTGGAACGTCAGGGTTAATGTTAATTGGAAGATCCTCGGTTGCTCGGTCTCATTTAACGCAACAAATGCGAAATCATCAAATTAATAAAGTTTATCGTACATTAATCGGAAATTGTAGTTTACCCGAGCAATTTATTATTGATCATCCCATTGGAAAAATTTCCTATCCCGGTTTGGGTTATCTCTACGGGGCGAGTTCTCATGGAAAGTTTGCTTATAGTGAAGGAAAAATATTAAAACGGGGTCAAACAAATACCCTGTTAGAGGTCAAAATTTTAACCGGTCGTCCTCATCAAATTAGAATTCATTTAGCCACCATTGGTTATCCGTTATTAGGAGATCCTTTATATACTATTGGGGGTGTTCCCAAACCCCACAATATTGATAGTAATCAGTTAGTTGTTCCTGGAGACATGGGTTATTTTCTTCATGCTTACCAACTCAACTTTATTCATCCGACAACACAACAATGTATGGAATTTATCTCTACCGAACCTTTTAGAATAGATTAAGTAGAAATGTGGGAACCCTATCCAACCCTATGGTTTTAATTTAAAAGCCATATTTTGATAGGCATGAAGATCGACATAGAGAAAATTTCCGGCACTGTGAACTGTCCAATAAGGATCATGTTGATTGTAGGGCTGAGAGCCAATATAGCGTTGGTCAATAGAATTATAAATCACCTGATATTCTCCGATAACAGGTACATAGATTTCCACTTGACATTCAACCTGATAATGGGTTTCATTACGCACAAAAATAAGATCATTTTGATGATCTTCCCATCGATCCGATTCAAAACCGATGTCGCTGCCCCATCGAATAAAACTAAACCATTTGCGTTCATTATTTGAACCATTGCGAATCATAGAATTAATTCCGTGACGAGCCAAGGCTGGTTCATGACGAAGATGATAATTAAGGTCATGAAAATTGTTAGTAATCTGTTGCTGATGAATAGCCGCATCAGGCCCAGTTTTAGACCAGTCAAGACCGTGGAAAACATCAAAAAAGCCCTCCTCTCCAAACTCATCCCCTTGGAAAATCATCGGCGCCCCCGGTCGAAACCAGCAAAGGGCAGCCAACCCAATCAAAGGAATATGATTGCCCAGTTCGGTTATCAATCGAACCTTGCCATTAGCACACTCATCATGAGTATTCATGGCATTGACCATCTTTTCTTGACTTTTATTATGAATGAGAATCTCAATATGCTCAATGAGACGATTTTCGACTGGAATCTGCAAGTAACTGCGGATACGGTGCATTTCTCCCATGTTTTGGGCATAAGTAAACCCCAGTCCCCCTTCACTCACCGGACAAGCTAATTTGGGAAAGACTCGCCGGGATTCTTCAGCAATGGTAATAAAATTCGGCGCTGTATGCTGTAAACGTAAGTGCAAGTCTCGCAGAAAACGAAGCCCCTCAAAATCCACTGCCTCTGACAACCAGTACCCCCGCTCTTCAAAGTAGCGATCGCCCCCTAAATTATTAAAAAGTTCCCAGTCCTGAGCCTCAACCTTTTCTCGATCATTTTTGGGCCAGTCCCATAGGCCCCTATCATAATCGAAAAAGATTTGAGAAGCCACCGCATCGATTCGCGCACCATCGACTCCCAGTTCGTGATGTAGATAAGTACACAATCCGATCAGGTAATTTTGAACATAAACATCCCCTACATTATAAATACGACTATTCCATTGATTATTCCAACCCCGCGCTCCCGAATGGTGATAAAGATCGGTTCCATCATAGTTAGCCAGGCCACAATCCCAGTCTTGCACGCCAAACCCGAGAGGAACATCCACAATGACCCCAATGCCGTGGCTATGACAGTAATTAACTAAATATTTAAAGTCGTCGACGGTGCCATGACGTTCATAAATGGCGTAAGGACAACCCACTAGATATCCCCAAGATTCATGAATAGGCGTCTGAAACGGAGGCATAATTTGCACATGAGTGAACCCCATATAGCCGACATGAGCAACAATTTTCTGAGCGATATCTCGATAATTGCCCTCATGAAATGTGGATAAGTGCATTTCGTAAATGCTCATCGGTTCATGACCGAGATCAATGTGCTTATGGGTCCACTGAAAATAATGGCGATCGCAGACGACACTGTTAAAATTACGACTCCCATCTGGTCCCCTGGTTACAGCCAATTGAGGACTAAACGGATCAATCCGCGCCATCTGATAAGGTTCGTTTAGATAGGTATGGTTATTCTCAATATAGTATTTATACTCAGTCCACCTCAGATCCTCGAGAATGGTGATCTCCCAGACCCCATGGTCATTTTGCTTCATCGGTTCGGCCGAATAATCCCATCCATTCCCTTCGCGCATTAAGCTAACACCTGTCGCCCTGGGTGCATAGACTCGGAATGTTGTTTCCCTCTCGTTCCCATGAGAGCCAAAATACTGGTAAGGATAATCTCGCTTGATCGTTTCTAGGGATGTGGTTTTCACAAAATGACTCCTAAAGAATTACTCTAGATTATGCCTGGTTTGGGACTTTTGCAAAACCCATCACCTCTGAATACAGGGGATAATGTTAATTGTTTCTCCCCCTCAATTTAACTAGAATATGGATACACCCAATGGAAAACCGCTATGACAGTTGATCTTCTTTAAGTCGTGTTACTTAATCTTGTCAAAGATATAGCTTTTAGGTTATATTCGGGTTAAAATAATAAATAGTTGTGTCAAAGCCTAATATAGAAGGCCGTCTAAATTCCTTATATAGATAGGAAAATTAAAAAAAAGCACAACAACCGAAGATTAATCAAGCTTGATTAATCAGTTTAATCAAAAAAGCTGATAAAACTCCAACGTTTTTATCAAGATTACCAACTCATAACTATCCACCTAGACAGCGTCTTAATATAAATGTCAAAGAAGTGCCAGTTTATTCTTAAGGATTTTCCAAAATATTGAATAAACCATCTTGTTGTGAAAGGGGTAGAGACACCCTAAAACATCAAGTCATATCCCCTGATGGGAACAGTCAGTACCATTAGCCCACTGACATTAGGTTAAGGATAAAAATGAGTCGAGTTCACTACTGTTTTTGCTTGACTTAAAATATGTCAAAATGTCCGATTTTCAACAGTTTTTCCAGCAATTTAAGCAAAAAATCTAGGGATTATAACCCGTCATCGTCTCTTACCAAAGTTTGAGGGAATTGAATGCCAAAGCAAATTATTATCGCAGAACAACATCACATTGCTGCCGTTTTTTGGGAAGATCAAATACAAGAATTAGTAGTTGCCACAGGAAACCAACAAGTTAGCGACATTTTCTTAGGAGTCGTAGAAAACGTTATCCCAGGCATTGATGCAGCCTTTGTCAACATTGGAGACGCAGAACGGAACGGCTTTATCCATGTGACCGACTTAGGACCATTGCGCCTCAAACGGAGTGCCGGGGCTATCACAGAACTGCTAACGCCACAACAAAAAGTGCTGGTTCAGGTGATGAAAGAACCCACCGGCAACAAAGGACCGAGACTAACGGGAAATATTAGCCTTCCTGGACGCTACTTAGTGTTAATGCCCAACGGCAAAGGGGTTAACCTCTCTCGGCGTATTCGCAACGATGATGAACGCAGTCGCTTACGGGCTTTAGCTATCCTCATTAAACCCGCCGGCATGGGCTTATTAGTGCGAACCGAAGCCGAAGGCAAAGCCGAAGAAGCCATCATGGAGGACTTAGAATTTTTACAAAGACAATGGGAGTCGATTCAAGTCCAAGCCACCTCAACCCGCGCCCCGTCCCTCCTCAACCGTGACGATGACTTTATTCAAAGAGTCTTGCGGGATATGTACAGCGCCGATGTCAACCGAATTGTGGTGGATAACCCGTCTGGTGTCAAACGGGTCAAACATCACCTCATGAACTGGAGTGGAGGACGACCCCCCGAAGGGGTGTTAATTGACCATCATCGGGAAGCGATGTCGATTTTAGACTATTTCCGGGTCAATGCAGCCGTCAGAGAAGCCCTAAAACCGAGAGTCGATTTACCGTCTGGGGGTTATATTATCATTGAACCCACTGAAGCCCTCACCGTTATTGATGTCAACTCAGGGTCCTTTACCCGTTCAGCCACCTCTCGCGAAACCGTATTATGGACCAATAGCGAAGCCGCCACCGAAATCGCCCGTCAGTTACGATTACGCAATATCGGCGGTGTGATTATTGTCGATTTCATCGACATGGACTCCCGACGAGACCAACTCAAATTACTCGAACATTTTAATAAAGCCCTCAAAGTCGATAAAGCCCGACCCCAAATCGCCCAACTTTCAGAACTGGGATTAGTGGAATTAACCCGTAAACGCCAAGGGAAAAACATTTATGAGTTATTTGGTCAACCCTGTCCCCAATGCGGTGGATTAGGGCATTTAGCCCATCTTCCAGGGGAATCCCAATTAGTCGCCCTCGAATCCACCGCCACCACTCCCCTTCCCGTTCCTGCCCCAACCCCGGTGACCCCTAAACCAGTGGAAAAAGCTCCAGAACTCAACGACAGTGGTTGGGACTCTCCCTTTGAAGACGATGATAGCGATAATTCCGATCAATTAGAATTGTTACACCACCCCAGTTATCAAGAGCAAAATAGTAACGCCAATAACCGCCGTCGTCGTCGTCGTCAGACCCCTAACATCGTTATTAAAGAAGAATCTCCTAAACCTAGCAATAATGTCAGCACAAAAGAAACAGAGGAAAATAACGAAGCCCCTAATGAAAATCGCAGAGAACGGCTGCCTCGGCATTTGCGTCGAGAAGAAGGCCCAGTCGAACGAGTCTCAGTAGAAATGACTCCCCTCGAACAAGATGTTTACGCTTTAATGGGCATTTCTCCTTTGGTTCGGGTTGACAAGGAATTTAAAGATCCCAAATCGGTCGTGGTCTCGGTTAAATCCCCAGAAGGGATAGAACGAAAAACCACCGAAACCCCAGCACCGACCACTCAAGCAGTAGAACCCCCCCCCGCCGAAGAACAACAAATGGTAATTGACCTCAGGGATATGAACAATGACCCTTTGAGTGAGTCTCAAGAAATAGAAGAAACACCAGAAACAGACAATAATGATGATAATGAAACTGATTTCCTTTCCTCTTCTCAAGAAGAAGGGACGAAACCAGTCATCCGTCGTCGTCGCCGTCGTTCCTCAGCCAAAGACTCCGATGAATAAAATGTTATCCTACTATAGCAATCAGGTTTCAGTTGTGAGAAAGGGTTTAACACTGTTAAACCCCTACAAATCGCTCTTGTAGGGACATAATATTATTATGTCCTAATTGGTTCTCATATCTCATTCCTGATTGCAATACCATAAAAATGGTAAAAACTCACAAGAAAAAAGAGAATGGCTAAGTTAAGACTGGAAAACTTAACAAAACAATATCAAATTGATAGAGGGAAAACCCTCGATGTGGTTAAAGGCATTAGCAATGTCGAGGTTCAAGACGGGGAATTTTTAACCTTACTCGGTCCATCGGGCTGCGGAAAATCAACCCTTTTGAGGTTAATTGCCGGATTAGAACCCCCCACCAAAGGGGATATCTTTATTGGAGACAAAAAAGTCACCAATGTTGCTCCAGGCGATCGCAATATTGCCATGGTTTTCCAAAGCTATGCCCTTTATCCTCATATGACGGCCAAAGAAAACATTGCCACCGCCTTAAAAATTCGTAACCTTTCAGACGAGGAAATTGATCAACGGATTCAAACCGCGGCCAAACAATTAAAACTCCAAGAAGGGAAAGATTGCTTACCCGAAAAACCAGGCAAACTCTCAGGGGGACAACGACAAAGGGTGGCTTTAGCCCGCGCCTTAGTGAGAAATCCTGACGTTTTCTTATTAGATGAACCGTTAAGTAACCTAGATGCCCTTCTCAGAGAGCAAGTTCGAGCCGAACTCAAACAAATTTTTACCGAACAAAATAAACCCGTGGTCTATGTCACCCACGACCAAACCGAGGCCATGACCCTATCTGATAAAGTGGCGGTCTTATTTGGCGGTGAAATTCAACAACTGGCTTCCCCCCGTGAAATTTATCGACACCCTGCTAACCAATTTGTAGCCGGGTTTGTGGGGAGTCCTCAAATGAATTTGCTAGAATTAGACTGTCAACAGAATAAGGCTATCATCGGTAAGTTTGCCATTCCTTTAACCCATGTGGCTGCCGAAAACATTCCCAAGTTAGAGGGGGGGTCTCAAGGGCTTAACCATATCGTTTTAGGTATTCGTCCCGAGGATATCCACGAAGCCACCGAAACCGATTCTTTAGTTATTCGCGGTCAAATTAAATTAGTCGAAGAATTAGGTAAAGAAAGTTTAATTAGCGTTCAAGTTGAGCAATCAGACTTAGTGATTCGAGCCTTAGTCAAAGACGACGGAAACAAGAAAAATGGAGACCCTATCTCCTTAGCCCTACCTGAAGACAATATTCATTGGTTCTATTGGGACGGCAGTGGTTATGATCCAGATGGTAAACCTTTACTTTCTTATCACCAACGTTATCGTCTTAATCAAAAACCATCAAAAGAACTGGGTTAAATTGCTAGTTTTTTTTGTAATTGTTAAATCTTTTCGTTCGGTACGGTTTAACCCTCTTCCTGGCGAGAAATCCCCGAACGAGGAACGATGTTCGAGGGATGATAGCCAGGGCATAACTTACCGGGGAGACTTTTGATTCTGGATATACTTCTTGATAACTTCTAGGGGTGCGCCACCAGTAGAAATTACACAGTAAGAGCTTGACCATAATACAGGTTTATAATAGACCTGAGACAATTGTAACTTAAATTCCTTGCGAAGAAGACGGCTTGATGAAGATTTTAGGTTTTTGACAAAGATAGAAATATTGTTATTGGGATGAAAGGATATTAGTAAGTGACAATGATCACTTTCGGCTCCAAATTCTAATAACTCACATTTTTGTTTTTCACAAGAAATCTTGAAATACTCCTCAAGTCGTTTTATCATTTCTGCGGTCAAAACTTTTCGTCTATATTTAGTAATAAATATAATGTGCAGGTGAATAGCATAAGCACAGTGAGAACTCTTGTTTAGTAGGGTTGACATTTTACTTTAGGTGACATTATACTGATAATCATATTTGATCGGGTCAAAAAATGCTAACTACCAGAAGAGTCACATTTAGACTTTATCCGACGAAAAAGCAAGAAAAGAAATTACATGATTGGCGTAAATTACATCAATATCTTTATAATGCCTGCTTATCTCATCGGATAACTGAATATCGACATTTTGGTAAAAACATTAGTTACTTTGACCAGCAAAATTGTCTTCCTGAGTTCAAGAAAGTATGGCCTGAATATAAACAATTAGGGTCACAAGCATTGCAAGCAACTTGCAAAAGAATTGACTATGCTTTTCAAAGATTTTTCAAAGGATTAGCCAAGTTTCCAGGGTTCAAAAGCTTCCACAGGTATCGAGGATGGACTTACCCTGGTCTATCAGGATGGAAAGCCGATACAACGGGGTATCACGGGGCTTTAGAATTAAGTAACTTAGGTCAAATCCGAATGAGAGGAAAAGTCCGAATCTGGGGTCAACCAACTACCTGTACTATTATTTGGAAAAACAACAAATGGTATTGCTCTATTACTGTAAAATGTGAGGTAAAGAGAGAAACAGGAACGGGTGCTTGTGGGGTTGATTTTGGTACTTTAAGAGCGGTTACTTTCGACAATTCAACAGGTATTGAAAACCCTAGGTTTTTAGCTAAATCTAAAGATAAGATAGCCAAAGCATCCCGTCAATTAAGGCGTAAACGTTCTCCTAATAAAAAGAAACGTATTAAAGCATCCAAACGATGGAAGAAAGCCCGTCAAAAGGTTAGTAAATTACAAAATAAAGTTACCAATCAGCGACAAGATTGGCAACATAAGGTGTCTGCACAAATTGTAAGCGGTAATAGCTTGGTAGCCACCGAAAAACTAAACCTAAAAGGGATGACTCGCAAGGCTAAAAAGCGAGTGCGTAATTCGCTTATCGGAGGCGAATGTAAGACGCACTCAAGACAAGGAAGTAAACGGAAGAACCAAAAAACTGGACTCAACCGCAATTTACTTGATGTAGGGATAGGTAATCTAACCCAACTCATCAAGTATAAAGTGGAAGAGTCTGGTGGTGTTTTTGTGGAAGTTCCTATCAAGATAGCCCCTTCTCAAACTTGCCCTAATTGTGGCAAGAAGAAGAAAAAAGAGTTATCTGAAAGAGTGCATAATTGTGATTGTGGCTGTGTCATGGATCGTGACGCAGCGGCCGCAACCGTCATGCTAAATTATGCACGGGGGTTGGGGGCCAACCTCCTCAATCGTGGATCTCAGTCCTCTGGGCAAAACCACACACCTAAGCGGTGTGGAGGGTTTGCTAAAGACTGGGAGTTGAAGCGACAGAAACCTCGGACGTAACGTAGTGAAGTCCGTAGGTAGTTCATAAAGTAAGGTTAATATTGTAGAGTAATCAACCGATAAATTTTTTTTGGTCATGATCAAAAAAGTTCCTTCAATACTATTGCTGAGCTATATGGCTCTTACGTTGGGAGGATGTGGCCTTTTTCAAAGTGGTCAAGACTCACCAGAAGAACCTCCCGTGGCTGAGTCTCCTGAACCCCCTGAACCCCCTGAAGACAACTCAGAGGAAGTCTTTGAAGAAGAGACCTCGCCCCCTCAAGTCTCCGCTACTGAAGGGTTAATTCCCTCCACGCCCCCCAGTGAGCGTCGGAAAAATATTCAAACCGGGCGAGATAACCCCTTTTCGGTCATTCCCATTCAACCCGTTATTCGGCGAACAAGTGATCAAAATGGCACTGCTCAAAATGGTATGGCTTCAAATGCTGTGGCCGCCAATGGTATGGCTCCACCAGAACAACTTTGTACGTTGGAACAAAAACCAGTCGCTACTGTTGCTCAAGCTCCAGGCACAGCAACCCCTGTGTCTGATCTGGGACCGGCTCCTTTGCTTGAGCCTGTGTTACCCATCCCTAACGAAGCTAGGGGTGTGGTGGTATCAGGGGTTATGCAACTCAATGGAACCCCTGTGGCCATTGTCAAAGCTCCTAATGAAAACGTCGCTCGTCAGGTGAGAGTGGGGGGCAGTTTATCCAATGGACAAGTGAGAGTCAAAGCAATTAATGCCAGTAGTCAAAGACCCTACGTCGTTTTAGAACAGTATGGGCTAGAAATTCCCCGTGGCATCGGAGAACCGGCCGAAGAACCAGTAGACCCACCCACTCCCTCTGCACCTCAACCCGTTGCCTCTGACGAATCTTCTGTTCAAGTACCTGGACCCGATGGGTTTGGAACCGTTAGAAATGTCACCCTTTTAACCTTAAATATTGGAGAGGTTCCTTTAGGAGAAGGGGATAGTCAAACAGACGTAAAAGTCAGTGGAACTATTTGCAACAAAGGGTTTTCTCCTATAAGCGTCGAAGAAATAAAACTACAAGTGGAGGATAAAGCCACAGGAGCCATACTCGATAGTTTTGAAGTGCCGTTAGGCCGTAGTGGTACCAGTGTGACCATGGGACCTGGACAAAAAACGCTATTTGATGGATCTATCCCTAAATTGCGAGGTCGTCAACGGGGAGATGTTAATATCAAACTGATGGACTGGAGTTAATCAAATAACCCTTTTACAACAGTGACACACACACAAGAAAAAATTACTTACCCTAATTTACCCTTAGCCATTTATCGAGAACTAGCTGCCCATTTACGTCAAATTGAAGGGGTGACGATTAAGTTAATTCCTCAACAATCTCAACAGTTTAATTATGATCAAAGTCAAATTGATCATTTAGAAATGGGTTATCCGACTACTCTTTCTCCTACAGAAAAACAACGAGTTGAGGAAATTCTTGATTATTATGCTCAAGTTCATCGCCCCTACACCAGAGAAATTAAATAATCTCTTCGGTTATCATTAACTGTTGTCTTCAACTCCTCACGCTTTTTTGTTGTTTTTGATCAATCGTTTAAGCACAATTGAAACTTTTTGAATGATAAAAGTTAATTTTTATTTATTATCTGTTTATGCTCAGGTTAAAGGTTTTTTTTTATATTTTCTTAAGAGAAAAAATAGCAAGAAAGTGGCTCAATAGAAGTTGAGAAAAAACCATAATTCAAGTAACTATGAGGATACAAGTATAGGATTCGTAAACTCCCAAGTAGAGAAAAAAAATTAGTGAATATTTAGAAAATAAAGAGTTAGCCATCAACAAAACAGTGGGGTTATTATTATCTTGTTGTTAATTCCATATTCGTTATATAGCCCTAAGCATTAAGTTTAGGACATTTCCCAATCCTGAAACCTTTTTACAGGTTACCATTGCCACCCCCTCTAACTCCCCCTTTTTTGAGGGGGAGAACCCTTGCCCATTCCAAGCGTGCGAAGCACTATAGTTAAAAAATAATAACTTACTTAATATTATATGAAACCCTTAACCTTTCGCACTAAAATTGTTGCCACCATCGGCCCCGCTTGTTATTCTTCTGAGGTACTGCGTCAAATGATGCTGGCCGGCATGAATGTGGCTCGACTGAACTTTTCCCACGGGAACTATGATGATCACGGCAAAATGGTCAAATTACTGCGTCAACTTTCCCAAGAATTAGACCTACCTTTAACTATTTTACAAGACTTACAAGGACCGAAAATTCGAGTCGGAAACATCCCTAATAATAGTATGACCTTAACAGAAGGGGATTCTATCACCATCGTTCCCTTAGAACAATGGGAAAATCAAGAGAATACCGTTGGCATTGATTATCCTTATGTGGCCCAAGAAGCCCAACCAGGCACTCAAGTGTTATTGGATGATGGGTTATTAGAATTAACCGTTGAAGCGATCGAAGGGGATACGGTTATTTGTAAAGTGGTCGAAGGGGGCATTCTCAAAAGTCATAAAGGGGTTAATTTTCCCTCTCTGAATTTACGACTGCCTTCGATGACAGAAAAAGATAAAAAAGACCTAGAATTTGGGATTTCTCAAGGGGTGGATATTATTTCGTTGAGTTTTGTTCGTCAAGCGGCCGATATTCAAGCCCTTAAAGCCTTTTTAGCGGCCAGAAATGCAGAGATTCCAGTTTTAGCAAAAATCGAAAAACCCCAGGCGATCGACGATTTAGAAGCCATTGTAGATCAATGTCATGCCATTATGGTGGCCCGTGGGGACTTAGGGGTAGAAATGCGCCCCGAAAAAAGTTCCCTTACTGCAAAAACGTATTATTCGGATGTGTAATCAAAAAGGGATTCCTGTGATTACGGCCACCCAAATGTTAGACAGTATGATTCGTAACCCGCGTCCCACTCGTGCCGAAGCCAGTGACGTAGCCAATGCCATTATTGATGGGACTGATGCGGTTATGCTCTCAGGAGAATCAGCCGTTGGGGACTTT
>NZ_PRLH01000166.1 GCF_003013815.1 Cyanothece sp. BG0011
TCATGTTCATGATTTAGCTGAACGCTTAAACGGATTGGGTGGTATCCCTGTAGCGAGTTTCAGCAAACTGTCTGAACTCTGCTGTTTGAACCAGAAGAAGATGGGATGTATGACTGTCGGAAAATGGTTGAACATGACTTAGCTGCAGAACAAGCAATTATTAAGGTTCTACGTAGCCAAGCCGCCCAAGCTGAAAGCTTAGGAGACAGAGCTACTCGTCATCAACTTGAAGAAATTCTACTTGAAACTGAAGAACGGGCTTATCACTTAGACCATTTCCTAACCCATGATAGCTTAACTGTTGCTTTTGTTGGTAATGGTAACTAAGGTTTTAACAATCTGAATATAATTTAAGTTTAGCTAGTGATTGCTGTGAGTCACTAGCTCTTTTGTTGAACCTCATCATAAAAGGGACAATTAATGAATTGTCCCTCACAAAAATTAATTGATAACTTAGAATACTTAAATTTTTATTAATTTAATATTGTCATTTTAACAGGAATTCTGCCTGATTTTAAAGAACCAATGGTTCTAAAAGCACTTTGAGATAAATCTAAACTACAACGACAACGATCTACAATACGGACAATCACACTTTTGCCTGTTTTACGATTGGTCACTTTAACTTTTGTCCCAAACGGCAAACTAGGATGAGCCGCCATCATAGCATTATTATTAAAGCGTACCCCTGAGGCTGTTTTCTGTCCTTGATAATGAGACGCATAATAAGTGGCTGTTTGTGCTTTGATGGGCATAGCAGCTAACGCTATCATCAAGATAGATAATGATATTTTCTTCACGGTGTACTGTTCCTCACCACACGATATACATCTAGGCTAATATACCTAGTTATTTTAAATTTGTCTAGTTGACAAAATAGTAGGTTCTATGTCTATTGATCAATAAAGTCAGGATAGAGTTCCATTGAAACGTTCACAGGTAGTCAGTTACACTCCTTTTAATAAGCCTAATTTAGTTCAATGTTTAATTATTTGCATCAAGTCGTTAGAGTTTCGGGATGTTCTAGTTCAGACACTTCCCAAAAAAAGAATCCTTTGACTAATTTATTTTCGTTAGGATTATCATTGTTAGTGATTAGTTTCGTCATCGGTTGTAACCATCAATCATCGTCGGTTCCCATTGAATCTTCTGTCTTGACAGTGGATACAGTAGAAATGGTACAGCAAGGGATTGAAAAAAGCCGTCAAGGTAATTATCAATCTGCAGTAGACGATTTTAATCAAGTTCTTGCCCAAAATCCCCAGGATATTAACGCTTATTTTAATCGAGGTTTTGCTTATAGTAGTTTAGGGCAGTTTGAAAAAGCATTGGCCGATTTTACAACCGCTTTGAAATTAGATCCCGAAATGGTTCAAGCTTATGTTAATCGAGGCAATGTTTATCTACAATTGGGAGAAGATGAAAAGGCGATCGCAGATTATGAAAAGGCTTTGAACATTAATCCTAACGACGCTTTTGCTCAAAATAATTTAGGACTCGCTCATCTTAACTCAGGAAGCCCAGAATTGGCAAAAATTGACTTTACTCACGCTGTAACCATTGATCCCATGTATGGAGAAGCTTATTATAACCGAGGATTAGCGTTTATTGATCTAGGAGAAACGAACAAGGCGATCGCTGACTTTCAAAAAGCGGCAGAAATTTGGGATGAAATGGGAGAAAAAATGGCTTCTGAGGCTGCTTTAGCAGAAATTAATGCTTTAAAAGCAAGAAATTAATAAGAGTTAGCCAAAACAAACTTTTTGTTAAAATATTGCAGTTTTAAGCATTATAAAATTAAAATCGAAGAGTAAAATTACCCGCAGTTAATTGATTATGACCATAACTTTAAAAGTTCCCAGTATTGCTTGTGGTGGTTGCGCTGATACTATTACAAAAGCCATTGAAGTACACGAACCAGAAGCAAAAGTTTCTGTTGATGTAGATTCAAAAATGGTGACGGTAGATACTGATGCTTCCACAGAAACGATTAAAGAAATAATAACAGCATCTGGTCATACTGTTGGAGATTAGAGATTATTTGTTAATAGGGTGAGCAACTGTTTTCGACAGTCTAATCTGTTCATCCTATTACTATTTTTGCTATTCAAATACCGAAAATTAAACAAAAAAGATATAGTATCGTTAATTCAAATAGAAATAACACAAAACCTAGCACTTTGTTGTTAATATAGTGAGCAGGATGCTCACATTCGGTCTGTCTCGAACTTATTTGAAAGGACTATCAAAAATGACTATTAGACCTTTTCATGTTGCTTTCCCAGTGATTAATCTAGAAGAAACTAGATATTTTTATGAGACTATTTTAGGTTGTACAATAGGAAGAACTTCAGAACATTGGATTGATTTTAATTTATTTGGTCATCAAGTTACAGCACATCTTTGTTCTCAAAATAGTCAAGAAGTTTCGACAAATTTAGTCGATGGAAAACAGGTTCCTGTGCAACATTGGGGCGTGATTTTAGACATGAAAGAATGGCAAATTTTGTCTGAAAAATTAAAAGAATCTCAGATTAGTTTTGTTATTGAACCCTATATTAGATTCAAAGGGGAAGTCGGGGAACAAGCAACGATGTTTTTTTTAGATCCTAGTGGCAATGCGCTGGAATTTAAAGCTTTTCGTGATGATCAATCAATTTTTGCTACATAATGATAATCCCAAAATACTATGAAGTTAGTTATATCTTGATCACTATTTTAAAAACAAATCCTTTAAAATAAATAACATTTTGAAAGTTAAAATGTACTTGACAAAATAAACATTTTATAGCTCAATTAATAATGTTTAAACGATGAAAAAAAAAGATAATAATGACCATTGAAAAAGATTTAGTCGAACTTCTAACAGATATTAATAAAAAATTAGATAGTTTACAGAAAGATGTCAAAGACATCAAAATTGATTTAACAGAAGCTAAAGGAGAAAGAGAAATCTTAAAAGTAGAAATTAATGCTCTCAAAGAAGATATAAAAGAGATTAAAATCTCACAACAAGATCAAATTTGGCAATTAATTTGGGCATTAATTTGGACATTAATTGGTCTTTTAATTGCTACGGTTTTAGGATTTTTAGTGATAGGAGGGAGATTTATCTTACCAGGAAGTTTTTAAATTTGACTAATTTCTATCACATTGCCATCAAAATCTTTTGTGAAACAGGCTGCTCTTCCTGACTGACTCATTTGAACAGGATAACCGCGACTTTGTAAACGAGCAATAATATCACTGAGGTTATCAGTTGCCAGGGAAAAATGGGGATTTCTTCCCCATTTTTCCTGATTCGGTAAGGTAAAATTAAAGCCAGGATGTACCATTAAATGAATTTGATAATCTCCGATTTGATACCAAACCCCAGGATATTTTAAATTGCGATCAACCTTTTCTAACCCTAAAACGCTGCCATAAAATTGCTCTGCTTTTTCTAAATCAGACACTAAAATAGCCGTATGAAGACACTTAATAATGGTCATCACTATTCTCCTTCAATGAAAAAATAACCCCTAAGTCATATTAGGTAATAGAATCTGCCGTTTCAGGAGAATTAGCCAACTCAGCTAAACGTTCTTGTTGATCTTGAGAAATACAAGTCTCGATAATATTATCAATATTACCTTCTAAAGCTCCTGCTAAAGCGAAGTTTTGACCCAAACGGTGATCGGTTACTCGATTATCCTTATAGTTATAAGTGCGAATTTTTTCAGAACGTGATCCCGTTCCTACCTGCGATCGCCGCATGGAACTCACGGCCTCTTGTTGTTCTCGTAACTTGGCTTCATACAATTTAGCCCGTAAAATTTGCATCGCTCGTTCACGGTTTTGCAATTGCGATCGCTCTTCAGTACAAAAAATCCGAATTCCTGTGGGTTTATGAAACAAGTCTACCGCCGTTTCTACCTTGTTAACATTTTGTCCACCAGCACCCCCGGATCGCGCTGTACTCATTTCAATATCCTTAGGATCAATTTGAATTTCCACTTCATCTACTTCTGGCATAATAGCTACCGTTGCCGTAGACGTATGAACCCGTCCCCCTGCTTCGGTTACCGGAACCCGTTGCACCCGATGAACCCCGGCTTCAAATTTAAGTTTACTGTAAACTTGATCTCCCGTGATCTCTAAAATAGCCTCTTTAAAGCCACCCATATCCGCTAAAGACTCGCTCACCAGTTTGACATTCCATTTTTGGGATTCAGCATAACGAGAGTACATTCTCACTAAATCTCCAGCCCATATACTGGCTTCATCCCCACCGGTTCCGGCGCGAATTTCTAACATAATATTCTTATCATCATTAGGATCACGGGGTAACAAGAGGATTTTTAAGCGTTCTTCTAATTCTTGTGACTTTTCTTCTAACTCACTCACTTCCATCGCGGCCATTTCCCTCATTTCAGGGTCGCCACCGGCTTCTTTAACAATTTGTTTAGCTCCTTTGAGTTCTTCTTGGGTTTCTTGCCAAGTTTTATAAGTATTAACTGTTTCTTCTAAGGACGATCGCGCTTTAGCCACCCGTTGTAATTCATCGGGGTTAGTGGCGATATCCGGATCAGCCAAACGTCGAGTCAATTCTTGATAAGTTTGTTCAACGGATTGTAATTTTTCTAATAAATAGGATTCAGCCATAATATTTCTTTCCTTCAATCTTCTAATCTAACAGTAGCTTAATTATCAGTTACCAGTTATTAATTATTGCTCACTGTTCATTGTTGACTAAAAATAAACAATAACCCAGCAGAGCTTCTGCTGGGTCCATAACGTAATCTGAGCCGCTATTTTTCTTCCGAAGCATCTGCCTGGGGTGCTTTTTTCTTGCTTTTTTTGCCAATCATAGCGTAACGTTTCTGGAAACGATCTACCCGTCCCTCGGTATCGATAATCTTCTGAGTTCCGGTATAGAAAGGATGATTACCAGACCAAACTTCAACATTAATTTCAGGTTGAGTCGATCCGACGGTCATCACTACTTCACCGTTACAAATAACCTTAGCTTCTGGATACCAGGTGGGATGAATATCAGGTTTTGCCATAATCTTTATCTCCTTACTAAATGAATGAATGATTGAATTATCGTTTAGAGTATTGAGGAGCTTTACGGGCTTTGTGTAAGCCGTATTTCTTCCGTTCTTTCGCCCGAGGATCACGGGTTAAATAACCTTCTGCTTTGAGGGGAGGACGATTTTCAGGGGCTAACTCACATAAGGCTCTAGCGACTCCTAATTTTACGGCATCCGCTTGACCGGTTAAACCGCCACCGTGAGCATTAACCAGGATATCATAATCATTTTCTAATCCTAACGTTTCTAGAGGGCCTTTAATCCCTTGAATGTAGCTAGGAATGCGGTTAAAGTAAATCTCTCCTGGCTTTTTATTAACGATAATTTCGCCACTACCAGGGACTAGACGAACTCTGGCCACTGCGGACTTACGACGACCGGTTCCCCAGTAAACCACTTTTTCTTTATTTTCGGTTGCTTGCATTATTTATCTCCGTTGGGAATCGTATTAAGGGTTAATTCTTCTGGTTTTTGAGCTTGATGAGGATGGTTTGGTCCTGGATACACTTTTAACTTAGTAAAAAGTTGACGGCCTAAAGCGTTTTTCGGCAACATCCCTTTAACCGCTTTTTCAATAATTCTCTCAGGAATTCGTTGTTGTAGCTTGTCAAAGGTTTCAATTTTCATCCCTCCGGGTCTTCCGGAGTGACGACGATATAATTTTTGAGTGCTTTTGCGGCCGGTGACGACAATTTTGTCAGCATTAATAATGATAACAAAATCCCCTGTATCCATGTGGGGGGTATAAGTTGGCTTATTTTTGCCCCGTAGAATTTTAGCGACTTCACAAGCAAGTCGCCCTAGACGCTGATCAGTTGCGTCAATAACGTACCATTTCTGGTCGAGTATTTCCGGTGATGGTGTAATGGTTTTAGTCATGGATAATACGAAAGTAAAAAATTAACTAGAGTGTTTTTTTAGTTGACATCAGGAGTTAGAAAGTAAAGATTAGGTCATAACTCCACTGCGTTTTTGCTGTTCCCCATTCCCTTTAAAAACAAATAAGGGTTGAGTCTCAAACCAAATTGAAGTTGGTAAGGGAAAATTAGGATAACCCACTCTTAATAAACATAAACCCTTGGCAGGGGCAGAATATTTAACTTGTTCACGCTGTTGATTTTGCCAAATCTCATTAAAGTTGGCCAGCGATCGCTTACCGCTTCCTACTTCTACTAAGAGTCCCACCAATAACCGCACCATTCCATATAAAAATCCGTTGGCTTGAATTTCTAAATGAATAAACGGTCCTTGACGATAACATTGAGTCTCTTGGACTTCTACCCAAGAATGATGACGCTTAGAACCGGCACGACGAAAGGCCGTTAAATCATGACCTCCTAATAAGGGAATTAATGCCTTTTGCATCAATTCTACGTCTAAAGGCTCATAATAATAGTGCCAAGTCAAGGGTTTCACAAACAGATTCGGACAGTTATCGGTGTAGAAGGTATAACGGTAACGTCGCCATAAGGCTGAGAATCGAGCGTGCCAAGTTAGTGGAACTTCGGCCGATCCCCGAATTAAAATATCATCGGGTAGACGTTGGTTTAAAATATCTGCCCACCGTTGGGGAGGAATCGGACTAACATCGTCAAAATGGGCTACTTGAGCAGCAGCGTGAACTCCTGCATCGGTTCGGCCTGCCCCATGAATGGGACTGTGATAGCCTAATACTTGAGCAATGCTACTTTCAATGTCTTCTTGAACGGTCCGTTGGTTAGGTTGTCGTTGCCAACCATGAAATCGGGTTCCCTGATATTGAATCACCAGGGCAACTCGTTTTCGGTTTGGTTGTTGCTTTAAACTATCCATAGACCAACCTTGTGACCGCTTTGGCAACAAGACCTTACATTAACTCAATGATCGCCATTTCCGCATTATCTCCCCGGCGGCGAATGGTGCGGACAATGCGGGTGTACCCTCCCTTACGGTTGCTGTAACGTTCGGGTGCTTCAGCAAACAAAGCATGAACTAATTGTTTGTCGTAAAGATAACCAATGGCTCTACGTCTAGCGGATAGTGAGCCATCTTTGGCTAGGGTGATCATTCGTTCAACTTCTGAACGCACCGCTTTGGCACGGGTTTTTGTGGTTTTAATTTGACCATGACGAATTAACTCTGTTGTCAGCGATCGCAATAGAGCTTTTCGTTGGTCGGCAGGTTTTCCCAATTGAGGGACACGACACCGATGACGCATAGTTTTTTCCTCCCTATACTAATGGAACCGTCAGAATGATCAATCAGCCCCTTTAGGCCATGATTGATCAAACCTTAAGCTTTTGCTTTTTCTTGGGGCAAGGTAATCCCCAACCGTTTTTGTAAGGCTTCAATCACTTCTTCTGCCGATTTTTGCCCAAAGTTTTTAATTTCTAAGAGATCCTCTTGACTATAGTCTAATAAGTCAGCCACCGTATTGATTTGCGCCCGTTTTAAGCAATTATAAGCCCGTACAGACAACTGCAATTCTTCGATGGGGATCTGACTTTGAGGATTTTCTTCGTCTGGGTATTCAGGAACGGCAGTTTCGAGTTGATTGAGGTCTTTGAGGGGATTAAATAGGTCTACTAAGATGTCTGCTGCTCTGGATAAGGCTTCTTTGGGGTTAAAACTCCCATTCGTCCAAATTTCCAACATGAGACGGTCTTTAGCTTCCCCTTCTTCTCCGCGAATGCTCTCTACACTGTAATTTACCTTGGTGACTGGCATAAATACAGCATCGATCTGTAAGAAGTCGAGGGCTGTGGGTTCGTCGTTAGACCTTTCTACGGGGACATAGCCCACTCCCTTCTCAATGCGAAATTCCATCTCTAATTTTGCTCCCTCAGTGAGGGTGGCAATGGGTTGAGTGGGATTAATGACTTCTACTTCTGAGGGTAAATCGAACTGGCCGGCGGTGACATGGGCTGCCCCCGTCGCTACCAAGCGACCAATCTGGGGCTGATCAGTATAACTTTTGAGGACGATCTCTTTCATGTTTAACATGATTTCTAAGACATCTTCTCTGACCCCTGGAATGGTAGCAAATTCGTGATTGACTCCGCCGATGCGAATGGCAGTGACGGCTGTTCCTTCTAAGTTGGCTAATAATACCCGTCTCAGGGCATTACCAATGGTTGTCCCTTGACCCCGTTCCAATGGCTCCAGAACAAATTTACTATATTGACTCTGATTTTTTTGAGTCTTAGATTCTATACACTCAATCTGAAATTGCGCCACGTTTAGTGACCTCCCTTCATTGTCAAATGCCTCCCAGACACAATGGTTCGTGTCTGTCTTAACGCCAAATATTCATAGTGTGATAAAGATGGGCAGGGCTGGCTAAACTCTACGTCGTTTTGGCGGACGACAACCGTTATGGGGAATGGGGGTAACATCTCGAATTAGCGTAATTTCTAATCCTGCCCCTTGTAGTGCGCGGATGGCTGTTTCTCTACCGGCACCGGGTCCGCTTACCATCACTTCTATTTGTCGCATACCTTGGTCGATGGCTCGACGGGCTGCCGAGTCGGCTGCGGTTTGTGCAGCAAAGGGAGTCCCTTTTTTAGCCCCTTTGAAGCCACTTGCTCCGGCCGAAGACCAAGAAATCACATCTCCTCTCGTATCGGAAATGGTGATAATGGTATTGTTGAAGGTGGACTGAATGTGAGCCACCCCGTTAGGAACGTTTTTCTTTTGTTTTTTGGGTCCGCCTTTTTTCGTTGGTCGCGCCATAATCTTTCGCTGAAATTTCTCTGTAACTGAACTGCTAATGGATGCTGATTATTTCTTAGAGGGAGCTTTTTTCTTCCCTGCCACAGTTACCCGTCTACCTCGACGAGTCCGTCCGTTGGTTCTTGTTCGTTGTCCTCTGACGGGAAGTCCTTGACGATGACGACGGCCTCGATAGGTGCCAATGTCAGCCAATCGCTTAATATTCATGGCTTCCCAACGTCTCAAATCCCCTTCGATTTGATAGTTGTTTTCGATATAAGCCCGTAATTTGGCTACGTCTTCGTCGCTTAAATCCCGTACACGGGTGTCAGGGTTGACACCGGTTTCTGCTAAAATTTCTTGAGATCGTGATAAACCAATACCATATAGATAAGTTAAGCCAATTTCGACTCGTTTATCTCTTGGCAGGTCAACACCAGATATCCTTGCCACTTTTGTTTTCCCTCTTAGCGTGTTCTTGTTTGCCTAATGTTTCTCTAGTTTTTTAGGAAAGGTCATTCTAACCCTGACGTTGCTTATGTTTCGGGTTAGTACACAGAACCATGACTTTCCCCCGTCGCCGTATAACGCGACATTTTTCGCACATTTTTTTGACTGATGGTCTGACTTTCATGGATTTTTCTACAGCAGGACTGCAAGCTTATTATTATAGCAAATTTTGCTTTTTTGTGTCAGCTATAATAGTAATTTAAGAGAGGCTAATGAGGGGAGTTTGATCCCCCTAGCATCTTACTTTTTACTACCTTTTAGCCGATAAGTAATTCTCCCTTTGGTGAGATCGTAGGGGGTTAATTCTACTTTAACCCGATCGCCTGGCAGAATTTTAATGTAGTTACGGCGAATCTTTCCGGAAATGTGGGCTAACACATTAAATCCGTTGTCGAGATCCACTCGGAACATTGCATTAGGAAGAGACTCGGTTACGGTTCCTTCCATTTCAATTAAGTCTTGTTTTGACACAATCTGATGCCTCAAATAGTATAATTAGGAAAAGATGAATTACCATGAGGGTCGGACTTTTCTTTATCATAAAAGAAGGGTCACGATCAACTTTCCCTTACATATCTTAGCAAACCTCCTTATTGTTCTTGGCTTTTTACCGAATTTCATTCTTGTCTTAAGTCACTACTTCTTTAAGAGTGGTTGTAACTTCTTCTAATTGACGGTTACCGTCAATACAAGATAATCTGTCGTGTTGACGATAATAATCAAGGACAGGTTGGGTTTTTTCTCGGTAAACTTCTAAACGACGGCGAATGGTCTGTTCGTTATCATCTTTTCGCCCTCGTAATAACAAACGATCAATAATCACCTCATCGGGAACGTCTAGGTTGATCGCCTGTTGGGAAAACTTGTTGAATTTATGGAGTAATTGATCTAAAAATTCAGCTTGAGGAAGGTTACGAGGAAATCCATCTAAAATCCAGCCCTGTTGAGCGTCTTCGTGATTTAAGCGGTCTTCAATTAAATCTAACAATAACTCATCAGGCACTAACTCCCCTTTATCGACATAAGTTTGAGCTTTTTGCCCTAAAGCTGTTTGTTGGGCAATGGCTTCTCGTAACATTTCTCCGGTGGAAATGTGGGGAATCTTAAACGCTTCTGATAGTTGTTGGGCTTGGGTTCCTTTCCCTGAACCGGGCGGCCCCAAAAAAATCAATCCCTTCCCTGTACTCATAATCTTGTTACTGTTGTATTAGTTATTCTATTGAAAGTAGGGTTAAGGAACTTGTGGTTCCTCTTCCCCCATGTTTTACTGTTTGATCATGCCCTCATAACGTTGAGAGATGACATAGGTTTGAATTTGTTTGGCTGTATCAATGGCTACCCCAACCAGAATGAGGAGAGAAGTTGCCCCTAACCCTCGGAAGGTGGTGACACCGGTTGCTCCTTCGACTAAGGTGGGAACGGTTGCCACAAAACTCAAAAAGATCGCCCCCAGGAAAGTTAAACGGTTAAGAACTCCTTCGAGATATTGCTTCGTTTTTTCCCCTGGACGAATACCAGGAATACTAGACCCCATTTTTTTCAAGTTTTTCGACACATCTTCAGGGTTAACGATTAAAGAAGCGTAGAAATAACTAAAGAATAGGATTAACGCAGAATAAACCCCTACATAAACCCAAGTTCCCGGACGCAAGGCGTTCGCCACTTGAATCAACACTTGACTAAATGGACCTTCATCTCCAAAAAATCCGGCCAAAGATTGGGGTAAAATCAACACCGCAGAGGCGAAAATAATAGGCATCACACCCCCTTGATTCAGTCGTAGGGGTAAGTAGCTGGTTCTTTCGCGGTAAAGCTTCCGTCCCACTTGACGACGGGCTGAGATAATGGGGATGCGTCGGGTTCCTTCTTGGACGAAGACAATACCGACAATCATGACCAAGAACACTAATAAAAGGATCACCACTTGCGCTACGGCTTGTCGTCCTCCTGTTTGGGCATAATCAATGGTTTGTCCCAGGGTTCTGGGCAAACTAGCCACAATATTGACAAAAATCAATAAAGATGCTCCATTACCGATGCCTCGTTCTGTAATTAACTCTGATACCCACATGACAAACATGGAACCAGCAGTTAATGCTAAAACCGTTTCAGGAACAAACCAAATGGTATCGGTTAAGGCATATTCTCGCAATAACCCCACCGTAATGGCTGTACTTTGAATAACAGCCCAGCCAGCGGCCACATAACGGGTGATTTGGGAAATTTTTCGTCGGCCGGCTTCTCCTTCATTTTTCTGTAAATCTTCTAAAGAAGGGATAGCAGCCGTTAACAACTGCATGATAATCGAGGCATTAATAAAAGGAAGAATTCCCAGGGCAAAAATACCCAATGTAGAAATCCCTCCCCCGGTAAAGATGTCTAAAAATCCCAATACTTGGTTATTGCTAATAGCAGACACAAATTTAGCCCGATCAATGCCAGGAATCGGAATAAAAATGCCAAAACGAACTAAAATTAATAAACCTATGGTAATTAACAACCGCCCTCGCAGACCGGCTGCTTGAGCCATTTGTAAAAAGGTTTCTTGTGCGGTAGGTGTTTTCTCTCGACTGACAACCATTAATGGCAACCTCAGTGATTAACGATTATTTATTATTGGTGATATTTTACCAAACAATTAATAATTGATAATTAATAATTGATAGTTGATAATTTTGTTTAATTGGTTTTCTTAGTTTGCCGAAGAAGCCAATCATTTAATTAAGAAACTAAGCCTCTCCTCTGGGGGAGAGGTCATGGGTTAGTATTCATTATTCGTTATCGCTAGGGGTGTCGGAGGTGTCTGATAAATCTTGACAACTGCCTCCTGCACTTTCAATTTTGGCTTTAGCTGACTTGGTAAAGGCTGCTGCTTTAACCGTCAAAGCAACTGTTAATTCACCATCGCCCAACACCTTTAAAGGGCCATCATTACTGGTAATCAACCCGACTTCCATTAAGCTTTCGAGGGTAACTTCCTTATTCGGGGATAAACTGTTGAGTTTACCTACATTAATAATGGTGTAATGACTAGGGTTAACTAGGGGAAAGTGTTTTAACTTAGGAACGCGACGATAGAGGGGCATTTGTCCCCCTTCAAAACCGGCTTTTGTGCCGGTACCAGAGCGAGATTTTTGTCCACGCATTCCAAAGCCACCACTGGCTCCTTGACCGGCGGAGATGCCCCGACCGATGCGCCGACGGCGTTTTGTTGACCCTTTTTGGGGGTTGACTTCATGTATTCTCATAGGATTTTTTGGGTATCAATTTAACTGTAAAGATGTTCTAGAGGAACGCCTCTTTCTTGGGCGACTTCTGAGAAAGTCCGTAACCCTTCGAGGGCGTTAATTACGGCTCTAGCATTGTTTAAGGGATTATTTGAGCCTAACTGCTTGGCCAGAATATTTTTGAGTCCTGCTAGTTCTAAAACGGTTCTCACTGCACCCCCGGCAATTACCCCTGTACCAGGAGCAGCGGGACGGACAATAACTTTAGCTCCACCGGATACACCTTTAGCGATGTGGGTAATGGAACTGGACTTCGTTAAAGAAACGTCGATGAGTTGTTTTTTGCCATCAGCGACCCCTTTACGGACAGCACCGATAACATCGCCGGCCTTACCGACACCAACGCCGACTTGACCTTTTTCATTGCCAACCACAACAATGGCGCGGAAGCTTAATTTTTTACCCCCTTTAACCACTTTACTAACGCGACGAATTTGGATAACTCGTTCTTGCCAGTTGCTGTCTTTTGACTTATCTCGGTTACTTCTGCGACTTTTTGCCATAATAATTACCTTATTACTGAGGAAAAATATTAATGATTTGATTCAAAACTGTAAGCCAGCTTCCCGGGCGGCTTCGGCTAAGGCTTTAACTCGACCGTGATATAAGTTACCACCGCGATCAAAAACCACTTGTTCAATGCCTTTAGCCATGCCTCTTTCGGCCACTAATTTACCCACTTGTGCTGAAGCTTCACAGGTGGCTCCAGAAGAGAGACTATTTCTTAAGTCCGGTTCTAGGGTAGAAGCTGCCGCTAAGGTATGTTGGGCGACATCATCAATAATTTGGGCATAAATGTGATGATTGGAGCGAAAAACCGCTAAAACGAGGGCAGTCGGGGGTGCCGCTGACTTTCCTGCGAATGCGTCGATGACGACGTTTTAAAGATTCTTTTCTGGTGGGTTTCATAATTATTTCTTACCTGCCTTACCTGCTTTACGTCTGACATATTCATCTTGATAACGAATCCCTTTACCTTTGTAGGGTTCGGGGGGACGAACTGCCCGAATTTTGGCGGCGATGTTACCGACAATTTCTTTATCGATACCGCTAACGACCACTTGGGTGTTGTTTTCCACGGCGACGTTGATGCCTTTGGGCATGGTCATTTCAACGGGTTTACTGTAGCCAACATTGAGGGTCAGTTTAGTCCCCTGTGCTTGGGCCCGATAACCAACCCCTTGAATACTGAGGCGTTTTTCAAAGCCTTTAGACACCCCTTCTACCATGTTAGCTACGAGGGTACGAAACAGTCCATGACGTTCACGGGCGACACGAGAATCATCGACCCGTTCAACCAGTACGGTTTCTCCGTCTTGGTTGACGGTAACTTGTGAGGGTAAATCTAATTCTAAAGAACCCTTGGGTCCTTTGACATCGATATGTTGCCCTTTAATGTCGACGGTGACTTTATTGGGCAGAGGAATGGGTTTTTTACCAATACGAGACATTTTTTTCTAGGATATCTGTGATCACTGAGGTCAAACTAAGTTGTCAACACTCGAATAGCTGGCTCGTGCTACCAAACGTAGCAGAGAACTTCGCCTCCGACGTTTTGACGACGGGCTTCTCTGTCGGTCATAATCCCTTTGGAGGTGGAAATAATGGCAATGCCAATGCCTCCTAAGACACGGGGTAAGTCTTTCCGATTGGAGTAGACCCGTAACCCTGGTTTACTTACCCGTTGTAGGGTGTTGATAATGGGCTGACGGCCTCGTGACTTATATTTTAGGGAAATGACAAGATGTTTTTTCACCCCTTCTCCTGCTTCTTCAAATCCCTCAATAAAGCCCTCTTCTTTAAGAACTTGGGCGATACTGCGGGTCATTTTAGTGGTGGGAACAACAGTGGTGGGGTGGCGTACCGCACAGGCGTTGCGGATACGGGTAAGCATATCTGAGATGATGTCGTTAGGTGCCATTATTGCTGATGAGTTTCTCCTGTAAAATAAGGGATTGACTAGGTGCGGAAGGGCATTCCCATTTCTTTGAGTAACGCACGCCCTTCTTCATCAGTCTGGGCTGTGGTAATGATGGAAACATCCATGCCCCGAATTTGATCGATGGTGTCGTAATCGATTTCTGGAAAAATAAGTTGTTCACGAATGCCGAGACTGTAGTTACCCCGTCCGTCGAAGCTTTTCGGGCTAATGCCTCGGAAGTCTCTAATTCGGGGTAGGGCGAGGTTAATCAGGCGATCTAGAAAAGCGTACATTTTTTCTGAGCGCAAGGTGACCATCACCCCCACAGGCATTCCTTCACGGATTTTAAAGCCAGCGATCGCTTTTTTAGCGCGAGTAACAATGGGTTTTTGTCCCGTAATTGTCTCTAATTCGCTAATAGAAGATTCTAGGGCTTTGGCATTTTGGGATGCTTCTCCTAGTCCTCGATTGATGGTGATTTTGACCACTTTGGGGACTTGGTGGATGTTGCTGTAACTAAACTGCTGTTGCAGTTTGGAAACAATGGTTTCTTGATAAAAGGTTTTAAGTCTCGGTTGAGCCATGGTTAGTTTTCCTCATCCCTGGGCTTGGTCAGGGGCGACTAAATGATCGGTGGAAAATTAAGGTAACGTTTGAATAGCAGGGGAGCAGGGAGTAGGGAGAACAGTTGTTCATGCTATTGAAAAACAAGCGTTTCTCATTCCTAACTCTTGAAATTTCGATTTTAATCGATAATTTCCCCTGTTTTCTTTAACATTCGTACTTTTTTACCTTCTTCGGTGAAGGTGTAACTAATGCGACTGGCCACCTGTTCTTTGGTGGAGTACAACATTACGTTAGAACTATGAATCGGGGCTTCAAAGGTAGCGATTTGCCCAGATTCTCCTTCTTGTTGGGGTTTAACGTGCTTGGTTCTGACATTAACCCCTTGGACGACAACTTGACTGGTTGTGGGGATGGTTCTAAGAACTTCTCCGACTTTTCCTTTGTCCCGTCCTGAGATCACTTGAATAGTATCCCCTGTTTTAACGTGCATTTTGTACCGTTGAGGAGATTTTTTTTTGCTCATTTTAGAGTACCTCCGGGGCTAAGGATACGATTTTTGTGTAACTTTTATCCCTTAATTCTCTGGCCACTGGACCAAAAACACGGGTTCCTCTGGGGTTGCCATCGGCGTTAATGATAACGGCGGCATTATCGTCAAAACGAATACTCATACCGCTTGCCCGATTGACAGGTTGACGAGTCCGTACGATCACGGCCGTAACGATATCAGAGCGTTTAATGGGCATATTAGGGAGTGCGTCTTTGACGACGGCGACGATTTTATCCCCAATTTCTCCATAGCGACAATTACCAGTTCCGAGAACCCTTAAACACATCAATTTACGGGCTCCGCTATTGTCAGCGACATTGAGATAGGTTTGCTGTTGAATCACGGTAGTAATAGGGTCATTTAATGAGCGGTTAAAATGGTCTTGATTTCCCAGCGTTTGGTTTTGCTGAGGGGGCGAGTTTCACGAATGCGAACGCGATCGCCTTCTTGACATTGATTTTCGGGGTCGTGTGCCTTAAATTTTTTGGTTTTAACGACAATTTTCCCGTATTTTGGGTGAGGAGAGCGGTTTTCTACGGCAACCACTGCAGTTTTATCCATTTTTGTGCTGACCACTACCCCAACTCTTTCTTTAATTGCCATAATTAGCTTACGCCTCCTCTGCTGACGTAGATGATGATTGGTTAATGTTGAGTTGTCGTTCCCGTTCGATGGTTAATAATTGAGCCATCCGATGACGGGTATGTTTAAACTCGTGGGTGCTTTCTAACTGGCGGGTGGCTTGCTGAAACCTGAGATCAAAGAGTTTGCGCTTGGTAGCGATAATTTCTTCTGCCAGTTCTTCGTCGCTCAGTTGTCTAACTTCTTCTATCTTGGGTAATGCCATGTTTAGATATACTCCTCTTGGCGCGTAATAAACTTAGTTTTAATGGGGAGTTTTTGAGCAGCCAGACGCATGGCTTCACGGGCGATGGGTTCAGATACCCCTGAGAGTTCAAACATAATCCGCCCTGGTTTAACCACTGCCACCCAGTATTCTGGGGAGCCTTTCCCTGACCCCATTCGGGTTTCTGCTGCTCGCATGGTCACCGGTTTATCGGGAAAAATGCGAATCCAAATTTTACCCCCCCGTTTGATATAACGGGTCATGGCACGACGGGCGGCTTCGATTTGACGAGAGGTAATCCAGGAGGGTTCGGTAGCTTGTAGGGCGTATTCGCCAAAGTTAAGGGTACTGCCTCGGTGTGCCAGCC
>NZ_PRLH01000210.1 GCF_003013815.1 Cyanothece sp. BG0011
TTTGAGTCATCATAAATATAAACATCACTACACCAAAATCTTCCACAAGTATAAGCCTTATTGAGATCCCACGGTGCTGTTTGTGCTGGTTGAGGATTAGTGGATGGAGAAAACAGAGAAATTTGTCCTAAACTGGGTTTTATTGAGGTAAGAGTCAAAAGAAAACTCAAACCAAGAATAATAATAAACTTTAATTTTTTTTTGAACATAATTTTTAATAGAAATGACTAAAGATTTTTAAAAATTTTATGATACTTGTGATTTTAAAACGCATATTGTACCCCCGTAGTAAACAAAAATTCTAATTGAGGATTGTCTTCATAAATGACCTCATTACGATAACGCATAAAGACACGATTCCTAAGAAACCATTGATCACTGATAGGAATCGACAGGTTAGTATCAGAAGTAATCGTATAGTTGTTTAAATCATCTAATGCTGGAATGATAGCAAATGTTTGATTTAATTTAGTTTTTCCCACGGAGAAATTTCTACCTAGTAAAAGAACCCCCAAAGTTGGGTGAATGTTATTCTGTCGTTCTTCAAAATCAATAAAATCATATTCATAACGGGGTCCAATTCCGACTTGAAAATCTAAAAAATCACGGGGAGAATTACCTCGCCATAAATTGAGTCCTGCCCCTATTAATAAATTACTAATAATAGTCAAATCCTCATCATCATTTTTAGCAGCAAATAAATCTTGGTTGGTACTATTAAACACATTCGCAAAAAAGCTCCATTGATCATCAAAATGACGACGATAGCTTGAGAAAATCAAACTATTGGGACGATAATTATTAACAGCCCGACTGCTATCAAAGTTAAGAAATAGACTTCCATCGATAGCAATATCTTCTCTTGTCCATTGTTTATATAAGTTAAGATTAATTCCCACAGCAGCAGTGGTATCTCTAAAGGATTGAAAGTTGCCAGTTAATCCTAGTTTAAGATTCGTTTCTGTTGCTAGAAATGGATATTCTGGTAGGGGTTGGGAGGCTTTTTCGATTAAGGTTTGACTTTGAGCAAAAAGGGTTTGGGATCTTTTTTTTTGTCCCATTTCTTCGTATTTAAATCCTATATTTAATAATAATTGACCTTGAAGGGATTGATTTTCAATGCTGTTAATTTGCTCAATGGTCTGATCTAAAATTTTAATTCCTCGTTGGGTTTTACCAATTTTATGATGATTAATAGCAATGGTTCCTAGGGTTGTTATTTTTGAAACCATATCTTCAAAAGTCTTAGTAATTGACAATGATTGAGATAACAGGGCGAGCGCTTGATCAATATTATTTATTTTTGCATAGGACAAAGCTAAATCGTTTAACAACATCACTTTTAGGGGTGAATCTTCTATGGCTTCAATGCCTTCTAAACGGCGATTTAACTGAGCATTTTTATTAGTGTCATCATTTTTAGTTAATATCTTAGGTAAATTCCTCTTCTCTCGATAAAATGATTGGTTAGTCATAGTAAAACTATGGATACTAGCTAATAATGAGCTATATAAGGAAATTCCTAGCATATATTCATTTAAGGGTTATTGCCCTTGAATAAAACTTAATAATTTTATTATTATATGAAAGTTGTTACCAATTTTTCAACCCTGTGATTAATTAATCACTATTAGCTTTTTTCAACACAATCTATGTAATGATTAAGAGCAAAGACTCAGATAGAAAACTTACTATTTCCCTGAACAACTTGTTTAAGAGTGGTAAAAGTTTCCAAAGAAATTAAACCGCGATAATGACCTTTTTGATTAGAAACCCCTAAAAATAAAGACTCTCCTGGGGTGGGATGACGATCAAAACGAGGAGAATTATTAATATAAACTAATGCACTGTCAATTTCTGTAGCAAATTGACGACTTTCTGAATAAGAATCAGTCACTAAACAATCTGCATGACCACTACTATATTGATTCATCCAAGCGATCCCTTCAGATAAATTATTAACGACCTTAAAACTAATAATTTTATCTAAATAAGGTGTCTTCCATTCTGATTTTTTAACAGGCTTTAAATAATCCTTGAACTCTTCTATTAATATCTCATCTCCTCGTAATTCAAATCCTTTTTCCCGTAAAATATTAAATAATCTTACTAAAATTGAGGGGTTTTGATTGGGACTAATTAATACTTTTTCAATGGCATTGACCGGATCAGGTTCGCTGGCATGACTATCGAGAATAACCCAACGCACCATATCTAAATCAACCGTAGGAGACCAATATAAATAACAATTACCCATAGCAGACTTTAGCACGGGGGCTGTTGCCCATTGAGTGACTTGTTCAACTAAACTGGGACGACCATAAGGAAGTACCAAGCTCAAATATTCATGTTGCGTCACTAAATCTTGGATAGAAGCCCCTTGTTCTCCTGAAAGTACCTCTAAACATCCTGTGGGTAGTTCTGTCTCTTTTAAGGCAGATTGTAGGATATCTGCAATGACTTGATTCGAGTGGGTTGATGAATTACAACCCCGTAAGAGTAAGCTATTGCCAGTCTTTAAACAAAATCCAGCAGCGATCGCCCCCAACTCAGGGAAGGTTTCATACACCAACGCCACCACCCCCAAGGGCATCAGTTGACAATAAGTCCCTGCGGTATTCAAGCGATAAGGTGCATTAAACACCTGTTGAATCGGATCAGGCATTTCGGCCAGTGATTCGAGAATCTCAACCGTTTTTTGTAACCGTTCGGGGGTTAATTTTAACCACTCAATCAGTAAGTCGGGAACAGCCATTTCTCTACTCATTTCGAGATCGAGGGTATTGGCTTCGAGAATAGCATCAAAAGAACCACTCAGTCCTTTAGCCATGGCTTTAATGCCCAAAGAGCGATCTCGACTATCACTGGTTTCCAACGCTAAATAAGCATCATAAGAGCGTTGAACCGATGTTGATAGCAAGTTAGGAGAACTGTGAATGGTCATAGAATTTGCCTTAACGTCGATAGGCTAACCAGAAGATAATTGCTGGCAAAACCACCAATAAACCAGCCAAAGCGATACCAATGATGATACTTGGGCCTAGAGAGGATTGCAATGCCAACAAAAACCATCCAATTAATATTACTACCATCATGCCTGTCATGATGGGTAGATAGCCGTCTCTTAACCCCGGCCGAATAATTAGCCAACGGTAGCCAGTCCAGCGCCAGACTCGCTTATAAGGATAGCTAGAGGATAACTGTTCGATGGTTTGACCGTTTTCTTCGACAACAAAAATCTGTTGACAGCGATCGCAGCCAAACGCTTCTGTCAAGACAATGGGTAAAAGATGTCCCCGTCGTCGACACGGACAGGGATATTCTTGATTCAAATCGATTTTAATGGGCTTATGAGGTCGCACGAGTGTCAGGGTAGTGACTCCTATAGTTAGCTCTATATAAGTATAGTGTCTCTTATCTTCAGCAATCACCTGGTACTCAATCTAAACTTAAGATTTGGCCCTCGTTATTTAACTTGATCTTAAAGCCACGTGCGAGACTTGAACTCGCGGCCCCATCATTACGAGTGATGTGCTCTACCAACTGAGCTAACGTGGCCTGAGATGAGATTACGTTAATAATGTATCATATTCTAACAGTCTCAATGGAATTTTTGCATGGAGAAACCACCTAAAAAGTCTCGTCCGCCACTTGATCCTGAAAAATATGCTTCTCTAAAGGCAGAAGCTCAGGCACCTTATAAAGGCTTGAGAAAATTTTTCTATCTTGCTTTTGCTGCCTCTGGGTTTATTGGGGCTGTTGTCTTTTTAGCTAAGTTAGCCGCAGGAAAAGAGGTAGGGACTAATTTACCTAATTTTGCTTTACAGATAGGCGTTGTGGCCTTAATGATTTTTTTGTTTCGTCTAGAAAGTAAGTAATCTTTTCTTCTTTTTAATCCTCGATCATAATCTCTCCTTCAAAGATTTGTTGTTGTAATTCTCGATATAATTTCATTTCATCTTCTGTTACTTTGCCATCAGACCAAATCGCTGCTTTAATATCGTCATTTTCTTGGCGAGATAATCGGCCATCGGCTAAAGCTCTTTCAACTATTTGTTTTATTTTGTTAGTATCAGTATCCATGGTCTTATCTCTCTCTCATTCACTGATTTATTTTAATCTCAAGTATAGATCAGTTTTTCCTGTCGTAAATTTTGTCTTAAAGACCTACCCTATAGGTACATTTATCCTATCTTGTCTAAGGCTAGATCCGATGATCGACAAAACTGATTGCTGATCACTAATAGAAGCGGAGAGGGAGGGATTCGAACCCTCGATGGGCGTTAACCCATAACTCCTTAGCAGGGAGCCGCTTTCAACCACTCAGCCACCTCTCCAAGGCACAGTATATTATCGTAGCACAGAAATACGGTTTCGAGCAAAATTTGTTGTTTCGTTAAGTATTGCAACGTGAGTATTGACAGCAACCGCTTAATTCTTAACATTAAAGACTTATAGAGACCTTATTTCTAGGAGAACTCACTGTTATGTACTCTACCTTGTTATTGGCGGCTTCTTCGGTTGCTACTACCGTTCAATGGAGTCCCAAAGTGGCTATGATTATGATCGTCTGCAATATCTTTGCGATCGCAGTCGGAAAATTTACCATTGCTAAACCCAGTGAAGGCCCTGGTTTACCCTCTCCTCAACTGTTTGGGGGTATGGGTTTAGGTGCCTTACTGGGAACCACTAGCTTGGGCCACATTTTGGGGGTTGGTGTTATCTTAGGGTTAGCCAATACCGGCGCACTCTAAACTGAGATTGCTCTTAATTCCCTTTTTTTGCTTTAGCAGAGATGATGGGGGGACGGGGGTGTTGGGTCGACGAGAAGAAGATAGATCACTCATTTCTTTGCGTCTCTCAGTCTCCCAGTCTCCCAATCTTGACCCTTGATTACATTAAAAATTGTTTTGATTGGTTGAGACTGTATCTTTTATGACGGATAATGAGAGGTGGGTCATTATTTATATCATGTCTGTTAAATTCCGCGAGGAAGTTCCTTATGGTTAAAGTCATTCAGTCTCCCACCACATACACAATTGATGTAATTAAAGGGGAGGCAGCTAGGTTAGTTCGTGAAAAAAGACTTCATCGACGACAACCCATTTATACCCTTTGCAAATATATTCCAGCCCGTGAATGGCCTCATGTAGAATGTGAATTAGAAAGACATGATTTTCTCCTAAGAGATTCTATCATCGATCTCTTAAGTAAAGAAGAATGGCGGGATTAAACAAGATTTAGCAGTCCAATTAATTCATATTTGGACTGCTGAGGGAGCCGACAAGACCGAGAAATCAGACCACTGTTCCGGTTAAAGGCGAACTAGCGATCGCATAATCTTTAATGGGTATCCGTCCACTTAAGTAGGCTAATCTTCCGGCCACGGTAGCCATTCCCATGGCTTTAGCCATCAACACAGGATTCTTAGCCAAGGCGATCGCACTATTAATTAACACCGCATCCGCCCCCATTTCCATGGCTTGGGAAGCTTCGCTAGGGGTTCCGATGCCGGCATCTACCACCACAGGAATATTCGCTTCGTCTATAATAATCTCAATATTGGCTTGAGTGCGAATCCCTTGACCCGAACCAATGGGAGATCCTAAAGGCATTACCGTGGCGCATCCTACCTCTTCTAACCGCTTAGCTAATATGGGATCAGCGTTGATGTAGGGTAAAACGGCAAACCCTTCTTTAACTAAAATTTCCGCTGCTTCTAAGGTTCCAATGGGATCGGGTAATAAGTATTTAGTATCGGGAATAACTTCTAATTTGACAAAGTTATTATCTTCTTGACCGAGTAATTTAGCCATTTCTCGCCCTAACCTAGCCACCCTAACCGCTTCTTCTGCGGTTTGACAACCTGCCGTATTGGGTAACATCCAAATTTTACCCCAGTCTAAGGCCTCAGCTAACCCTTCATGGCCAGGGGCGTTGGTTTGTACTCGTCTAACGGCAACAGTAACGATCTCACACTCACTCGCTGCCACACTTTGTTGCATGATAGGAATACTCGGATATTTCCCGGTTCCTGTCATCAACCGTGAGTGAAACTTGCGGCCAGCAATGATTAATTCATCCGTAGAAGATAAACTAGGGGTTCCGTTATGGCCGTTGATGGTTTTGGGAACAGGATAATGGTTAAATGGGGTCATAGAAGCAGGAGAAGGAGAGGGTTGAGTGTGGAAGCGATCGCCTTTAAAGGGTTCGAGTAGAGGATCAGATTTTTCATTGATTACTAAATCGGCAATGAGAGAAGCCGTAACCGGTGCCAGTAAAATGCCGTTACGATAATGACCGGTGGCTAAAATTAAGTTATTGCAACCATAATGACCTAATATCGGTAATTCATCGGGAGTTCCGGGACGATAACCCCACCAAAATTCCTCTATTTCCCAGTTAGCGACATCGGGATATAATTTGGTTGCTCGTTTAATTAAGGTTTCTATGCCTTGGGGGGTATTATGGGGAGTCCAACCCACATCCTCAGAAGTTGCACCAATAATTAAACGTCCATTCTGACGGGGGACTAAGTAGGTTTGTGGCCCATATAAAACCCGTTGTAAGGGGTAGGGTTCATCGGGGATCTCAGGCATTTTCACGGCTAACATTTGCCCTTTTATGGGGCGTACGGGCAGGGGTAAAATTTGACTGGCCCATGAACCACTGGCCATGATGTAGGTGTTGCCTTCTAATTCTCCTTGATTGGTTAAAATACTGGTAACTTTCCCCTGTTTTTGTTGTAGGGTTTTAATGGTTACACCGTCTCTAACATCAATTCCTAACTGTTGGCTTGCTTGCCGTAAAGCTTGCATCACCTGACGGTTATCCACTTGTCCATCTTCGGGATACCACCAACCTCCGACCACATCATCCCCTAACCCAGTCTGGTAGAGACGAATGGCCGTTTTATCTAACCATTGACCTTGATGATTGTTGCGAACCTCAGCAGCAGGGAGATCATAGACTGGGGCAAGAATACCACAGGGATTATAACCGAGATCCAAGCCGGTCAGGTCTTGTAATTTCCGTATCCATTCAGGGTATAACCAGCGAGATTTTAAACATAAATCCAGTAACGGGCCGGGGGGTAATTCTTCGGCGTGGGGGGCTAACATTCCGGCTGCCGCCATTGAGGCCGTTTGCGGGAAGTTTCGGTTACAAACCGTCACCGACGCGCCTCGCAGTTTTAAGTCGACTGCGATCGCCATGCCAATGATTCCACCGCCAATAATAACAATATCGTTTGTTGCGTTCATAATCACTTATCTGTATTATCACCCCACTCTTTTTACCTTACCTTGTTTGGGCAGTATTTTAAGAGCGATCGCTGCTTTCAATTTGGAAATTTTCTTTAAGATCCCCTTGTTTTTTAAGATGAAGTTTGTTAAACCAGTCAACTCGAAGCGAATAGTGATATTAGTTCAATAGCATTGGGTATGTTAGGGATAATTTCTTTAATTGAAACAAAAAAAGCGTCTTGAATATCTTCATGAAACAAACTTATTGTCAATTACTAGCTCTTACTATTGGCAGTTTAGTTACTCTATCAACTGCTAAAGTCCAAGCTGCCATTCTCTGGGATTATAGTCCCGAAACCACAGGAACAACTAGGGGTGTATTTGAGGGTTTACAGAACCTCTCTACCCAGCAAAATTTTGCAGAAATTGTTTCGTTTGCTAATCCTGTTCAGTTAACAGGTATAGATATTTATAGTCCTACTACTCTCAATTCTATTGGAGATTCGGTAACCATTCGTATCTGGACTGATAATGCAGGAACACCGGATATTCTCATTCATGATTTTACTGACACTATTTCTGTGATTGATACCGAAGGAGTCGGTTTATGGAGTGAGGTTAATCGCAAATTTGCTGACTTTTCTGCTTCTCCTATTAGTTTAGACGCAAATACTTTTTATTGGATTGGGATGAGTGGGACAAACACTACATTTTCACAAGCAACTCTAAATACTAATTCTGGCGATGGTCAGTTAGCGAGATTTGGGGGTAGTTCCTTCATAAGTCTGGTAACAACTGGCGATATGGCCTTTCGTGTACAAGGAGAAGTCGAAAATGCTCAAACAACCCCCGAACCGAATAGTGGTATCAGTTTATTAGCATTGGGTATGTTAGGAGGAGTTTCTTTAATTAAAACAAAGAAACCTCAATGAATTAACTGACAAAGAGAATAATGGATATCAGGTTAGTGTGTTTCATGCTGGCCTTTTATTATTTCTTTTAGAAACAGTGTCTTAGAAACGAGAAAAGAGAGATTACAATGAAGATTGGGGCTAAAATTTCAGGATGGAAAACCTTTTAGTCTTAATTTTGATCTTTTCTTTCCTCTGCTAAGTCTCCCCACTCCTTAACGAAGTTACACCCTAAGACTAGGACATTTATGATAGCGACACCAACCAAAACCCCTCATACAGGACGAGATTACTTACCAAAAAACGTAACAGACCTAAGCAAGCGATCGCCGAATCAGTCTTTATTACCCCTAACTGCGAACATCAACGATCAAGATCACTTAGAAATCGGCGGTTGTGATCTTCAGACCCTAGTTGAACAGTTTGGTTCCCCTCTGTATGTCCTTGATGAAACAACTTTGAGAACCGCTTGTGCTCAATATCGAGACTACTTTAAAACTTACTACCAAGGAGAATCCCAAGTTATTTACGCCTCAAAAGCTTGGAGTTGTTTGGCAGTGGTTGGGGTGATCGCGACCGAAAATTTAGGCTTTGATGTGGTGTCGGGCGGCGAACTCTATACGACTAAAAAATCTTTAACACAATTAGGTTATTCTAGTCAAGAAATTGCCCAAAAAATTTACTTTCACGGTAATAATAAATCCGAAGCGGAACTAAAAGAGGCCATCGAAGTCGGATGTACCATCATTGTTGATAACTGGTTAGAACTCGAAACCCTAGTGCAACTAGGACAACCTGTTCCGATTCTGATTAGACTGACCCCAGGGATTGAATGTCATACCCACGAATACATTCGCACCGGTCACTTAGACAGTAAATTTGGTTTCGATCCCAATCAACTAGAAGCCGTTTTCACCTATATCAAAGAACATAAAACCCTTGACTGTCGGGGATTACACGCCCATATTGGATCGCAAATTTTCGAGAGACAACCCCACCAAGACTTAGCCGGGGTGTTAGTAGAATGGCTAAAAATAGGGAAAGAATATGGACTGAACCTATCCGAACTCAATATCGGCGGAGGACTAGGAATTTGCTATACAGAAGACGATGATCCCCCCAGTATTGAAGAATGGGTCAAAGCTGCCAGTGAAGCGGTAATGAAAGCTTGTCAACGCTGTGAAATCGACCTCCCTAAATTAATCGCAGAACCCGGGCGATCGCTCATTGGATCAGCTTGTGTGACAGCCTATACCGTAGGAAGTCGCAAGGAAATTCCTGAACTACGAACCTATATCGCCGTTGATGGAGGAATGTCCGATAATCCCCGTCCTATTACCTACCAATCCTTATATCGAGTTGCATTAGGGAACCGAATGTCCGCCGAAATCAGCGAAACCGTCACCATTGCGGGAAAACACTGTGAATCTGGGGACATTGTGATCAAAGACGCTCAGTTGCCTCAAACCCATCCAGGGGATATTCTAGTAATCATGGGGACCGGAGCCTATAACTATAGTATGGCCTCCAACTATAACCGTCTGCCCCGACCAGCCGCCGTTATGGTCAATCAAGGAGAAGCCAACTTGATTATCAAACGGGAAACCTACGACGATCTAATTCAACAAGATTGTTTACCCGAAAGGCTTCTTCGTTAAATCCCCTTATTCTCATCCCTTTTTGTTCTCACTGAGCATTTATCTTGTCATCTTACTTCCTGTCAAGTCAGCCTTCTGAGCAACAATGGCCAGGTCCGGACTTCATCCCAGAGCCACTTTATAAAAGCGTTGATATTGGCTTAGTGCTGTTATTAACTTACTTAATGCTGTTGGCTATTGGAGAGCGTCGAACCCTGTACATGGTTCGGGGGTTAATTATTCTCATGTTAGCAGCAGTGATCAGCGAAAAATTTCAACTGACACTGCTCAGTTTTGTCATAGAAAAATTAGTCCTAGGGGCTGCTGTGGCTATGGCAGTGATTTTCCAAGGAGAGTTTCGACGCTTTCTAGAATTACTCGGACAAGGTAAAGTCCTACAATTCTTCAAGCGCACACCCAGCGCCTCTAAACCCAATAACGTAGTGGATGAATTGGTAGACGCGGTTAGAGAACTGTCCCAAAACCGCACAGGGGCATTAATTGTCGTTGAAACCACTGGCTCAATTGATATGAGGGTCTTTGTTGATCAAGGAGTGCCCATTGATGGAGAAATTTCTAAAGCCCTCTTACAAACCATTTTTCAGCCAAAAACTCTACTCCATGATGGAGCGGTGTTTATTCGGGGTTCTCGCATTATCTCGGCCGGGGTCATTTTACCCCTCTCCGATAAAACCTTCTCCCGTCAGTTGGGAACCCGACACCGGGCTGCTATGGGAATCACCGAAGTCGTTGATCAATGCCTATGTATTATTGTCTCCGAAGAAACTGGCTCTATTTCCTTAGCAGAAAAAGGAGTTTTGGATCGTCCCCTAACTAGCAGTAAACTAAAAGAGCTACTCGACAAAAAATTCGCCTTACTCGTTAAGGGAGAGTCCGTAGCACCTGGATGGGGTCTTCTCACTCGTCTCATCGGACCAAAGGGAAGACGCTTTATACAAACAACCTTTCGTACTTTGTCATCGAACTCATCAGAAGAGAAGAAATGACCGTTAAGCAGCCTATTGTGTTAAAGGACTTACCAATCGATCTCAATCAAACCCGTCTTCCCCAACATATCGCCGTCATAATGGACGGTAATGGTCGTTGGGCAAAACGTCGTGGACTACCTCGCATTATGGGGCATCAACGAGGGGTAGATACGCTTAAAGATTTACTCCGTTGTTGCCGAGATTGGGGCATTCCTGCCTTGACGGCCTACGCTTTTTCTACAGAAAATTGGGGACGACCCCTCGAAGAAGTAGAATTTTTGATGACGCTGTTTGAGCGAGTTCTCCGTCGTGAACTGCAAGAAATGATGGCTGAAAATGTGAGAATTCGCTTCGTTGGGGATTTAGACGTGTTGCCTCCCTCCCTACAGTTAGAAATCTCTCGCTCTATGGAAGATACAGAAAATAATACAGGGGTTCAATTTACTGTGGCGACTAATTACGGTGGCCGTCAAGAAATTGTTCAAAGTTGTCGGGCGATCGCACAACAGGTAAAACAGGGATTACTTAATTTAGATGATATTAACGAAAATTTATTTGAAAATTTCTTATATACCAAGGGTATTCCTGACCCTGATCTCTTAATTCGTACCAGTGGAGAAATGCGTCTTAGTAATTTTTTGTTGTGGCAACTTGCTTATGCAGAAATTTATGTCACCCAAACTCTATGGCCTGATTTTGATCGTCACATCCTCCACGAAGCTTTATTAAGTTATCAACAACGAGAACGACGGTTTGGGAAAGTGGGGAAGACTTAATTTAACCTGAGATTAATCGGGGATCTGTGATACTTATGATAATGAAATTAGAAAAGTAACCGAATAAGTTTAATGGATATTATTATTATTGGAGGAGGGGCAGCCGGTTTTTTTGCCGGAATTATTTGTGCTGAAAATAATCCTAATACTCGTGTAACCATTCTTGAAACAAGTACCAAGGTTTTGGGGAAAGTTCGCATTTCTGGAGGGGGACGTTGCAATGTAACTCATCATTGCTTTGACATAGCACAATTAGTCACTTATTATCCCCGTGGCAGTCGGGAACTACGAGGAGCATTTACTCGCTTTCAACCTCAAGATATCATGAACTGGTTTGAGAAAAAAGGAGTCAGTTTAAAAACCGAAGCAGATGGTCGTGTTTTTCCTGTCACTGATAATTCAGAAACCATTGTTAATTGTTTAATCAAAGCAGCACAAACTAATTTAATTAATATTAGATTGAAGTCAGAAGTCGTAGCTTTACAGTTCAAAAATAACCACTTTGAAATCACACTCAAACAAGGAGAATGCTTAAGAGGCGATCGCATTTTACTCGCGACAGGTAGTAGTCGTAGAGGTTATCAATTAGCCCAATCTTTAGGTCACGAAATTATTAAACCCCTTCCTTCTTTATTTACTTTTAAGATTAAGGATGAGCGGTTTCAAGGATTAGAAGGAATTTCGATGAATTCCGTTGGATTAAAGTTATGTGGAAAAGGAAAAAAACAATCAATACAACAATCAGGTTCTCTGCTCATTACCCATTGGGGAATTAGTGGTTTTGGGGTTCTCAAACTCTCAGCATTTGGGGCAAAAATATTAGCAGAAAATAATTATCAAATGTTACTGTCAATTAATTGGCTGTTTCCTAATAATCCTGAACAAGTCAAGAAACAATTACTAGAAATTAAGTCTGAATATAGCCAGTCTCGTCAATATATTTCGTCTTTTTCCCCCCTACCTTTACCCAAGAGACTTTGGCAAAAATTACTTAACTTTGTGGGTATTTCTTCTCAAAAAAAATGGTCTGAAGTTTCTAAAAGTGAACTCGTTAAGTTGGCTAAAGAATTAGCACAAGGAGAGTATGAAATTCTCGGTAAAGGAGTTTTCAAAGATGAATTTGTTACTTGTGGCGGAGTCAATTTAAAAGAAGTTAATTTTTCGACGATGGAAAGCAAAATTTGTCCTAACTTACACTTAGCTGGAGAGGTTTTAGATATCGATGGAGTAACAGGAGGCTTTAATTTTCAAAGTGCTTGGACGACAGGATGGTTAGCTGGATTAGCTCTGAGTAAATCTTATTAAGAATAAGAATAAAATTTTTACTGATCAAGAGTTGGTAATATAAAATTAACTATAAATCAAGTCCATTGCTTCATCAATAATAGCAGTTTGATTAACTGTTTATATTTTCCCTATCTTAATTCATTTGTTTACTGCTATAGTCATTATTTTCTCTCCTTGGCTTTTTTGTAAGCGAGATCATGTTCTGCAAAACTTACAATAAATACTCGTTTAGGTGCAGGTTTTTCATAAATACGATACACTAAACGATAACTCACTCCATTTTCATCAATTTCTAAGGCTCTGTATCCTCTTAAATCTCCTTTAAGGGTATGATTATCTAAACCAAAACAATCATAAGGATCTTCGACAAAAATAGAATTACAAAAATCCTCAAAATCTTTCCTTAACGCTTCAGATAATTTAGGTAAATCTTCTTCTTTAACAAGATGATTGACTTTCACTTGATACCTTGACTTTATACCCACGTTTTTTTAAATTCTCCAAACTAGACTCTACATCAATTTCATCATTAATATCGACAACAGTTTCCCATTTATCAGGGTTGTCTGGATCATCAAGATCCTTCATTCTTTCAATTGCTAATTGTTCAGCAGATTTATGAGAGTTGTCGGTTTGATATTTTGTGATTAAAAACTCAACAAAGTCTAAAACCTCTTCTTGTTGTTTAGGCGGTAACAAGTGTATTTTTTGTTTCACTAAATCAATGGTATTCATTACTTACCCTTCTATTTACTTAATTGATCACTATTATAGCTAATGTAGAACAAAAATTAGACTAATTATAACACTACTTATTATGGTTAGACAGTTACGGAAATTCATCATTTCTCGAAATAAAAACTTAAGCAAAAAAATTAACTATAAATCAAGTCCATTGCTTCATCAATAATAGCTGTTTTATCCACCATTTCCCCTAGTTCTTCCGCTTCATATTTACCTTCAAATGCTTCTTTTGCCGCCGCTTTTAATCCTAATTCATAACCATCTTCGAGCGTCTCTCGTAATTCTTCTTTGGTAAGATAAGTTCCTTTTGTTTTTCGTCTTTTATTTGTCCGTTGAATTTCCTTTACTGCATTAGCAATAGATAATTCCCATGAGCGTGTTTTTCTTTTTTCTGCCGCTTGTTTAATAAGATGTAAAAGAAGAATTTTACCAAAACTAAAAATTTTATTGAGCTTATCATCTTTGCTCATTTCTGTTAGTTCCTCAACCAATAATAAAGCATCATCAATATGACCGGCTAGTAACAAATTTTTTAGCTCAAATAATTCTTCCATTTGATTATTCCTCTTAACGTGGTTATAAATAAAGGTAAGGTGGGCATTGCCCACCCTACAAATGTTTATACTTTCGTTGCCCTGTTTAAACTAGGTTCAACATCTCGCACTTTCTTACCTCTCCATAACAAACGAATAGGAGTCCCAGGAAAGCCAATTTGTTCGCGAAATTGTCGCTCAATATAGCGTTTATAATTATCATTAAATCGCTTAGGATCATTAACAAATAACGCAATAGTTGGCGGTTGACTTGATACCTGGGTTCCGTAATAAATTCTCCCTTGTTTTCCTTGTCTACTGGTAGGCGGTGAATGCCATTTAACCGCTTCTTCTAACACTTCATTAACCACAGAAGTATTCACCCGACGACGATGTTCTTCTACGGCGGCATCCACTAATTCAAAGATATTTTCTACTCGTTTTCCTGACATGGCACTGACAAAAATAATGTCAGCCCATTCCATAAAATAAAGTCGATCCATTACCTTTTGTTTATACTCATAAATGGTGTAAGAATCTTTTTCGATTGCGTCCCATTTATTGACCACAATAATGGCCGCCCGTCCTTCATCAATAATGCGATCGGCGAGTTTAATATCTTGGTCTGTAACTCCATCAATAGCGTCAATCACTAATAAGACAACATCGGCACGCCGAATGGCTTTAAAGGCTCGATTAATACTAAAAAATTCGGCCCCATAATTAACATTTTTTT
>NZ_PRLH01000075.1 GCF_003013815.1 Cyanothece sp. BG0011
GATATATTCACCAAAGAAAAAATCATCTTGCGATCGCACTTTTAAACCATATTTTCTGGAACCGATTCCTTGCTTTTCCAGTAAATGATTAATACATTGATAAGCGTTGCTTTCAGATGGGAGTAAATGACGAAATACGGATAATAATAAAGTTAAAGTGGTTAATCGTTGTTGTCCATCAACTACCTCTACTTGAGGTTTTTGTGATTTTTGAATGAGAATAATACTACCCAAAAAATAATCACAATTATTATTATCTAAATAAGGAAAAGCATCTAATAAATCATCCATTAACTCTAAAACTTGGTCTTTTTCCCACGAATAAGGCCGTTGATAGGATGGGATTTCAAATTGATAATTAGAAAGCGTAAAAATTTGCTCTAGTGTTTGCTCAGATGCTTGAATTGTCATGTTTAGGTATTTGAACTCAGGTTAACACTTACCTGTAGTATTCCCAATTTTTTAGGTTCTCTAACAGAGATTCTCAGCAAAGGGTTACACTAAGAGCAACAGTAGTTCCGGCTTAGTAATAGGTTGACTAGCCAGATAATTTTTATTTAAAAAGTTGTCTAATTTTTTGACCAATAGAATCAGAAGGATTCAGCGGCCATTTTAATTGACATAAAGTACCTCTTGAGGTTAGGCACTCTCGTTTAAATGTCCCTCCAATATTTTTGGCTAACCTTTGACATTGTTGGGTTCCTTTTCCTTCATAATTTGAAAACTGCTTAAACCCATTATCTTTAATCACTAAATAATAAAATCCCTCTTTATTTTTACCCGTTGCATTAATCCTCGTGACTCCATTGGCGTGTTTTCCAATATTACATAAACTTTCTTCTAAAAACTGACAGAGTTCTCGTTTTTGTTGATAATTAATATGGTTATCTTCAATGGGATCAAAAGAACGGGCTTTAATTTTAACGGTTATGAAGTTCGGTAAATTACGAGTTAAAGTTTCAGTATAAACTTGATAAAATAGTTGATGCAGAGGATGATTTAAGTTAAGTTTACTTCCATTGCCTAACAGTAAAGTTTCTTCTTGCCTGAGAGAATCTAATTTAAGATTTTCACCGACGTTTCTAATTTCTTGATTCAATATGTCTAATTCTTGTAATAAATGGTCTTTGGGTATCTTCTGATCTTTAACATTTTTTAGGAGATTAGCAAGGGTTTGTAACGGTCCATTATGAATGGTAGTAAAGGCATTCTCAATGGTTAATTGACGAGTTTCTATTTCTGCTTTTACTTTTCTTTGATACTGAAAAAAACTAGCTAATAAAATACCATTTAACCCTAAAGCAAGTAAAGACGGAATAAGGGGAATCCACCAGCCTATTAATAATAATAAATAACTAATTATTGCTAAAGTGATTGCACTCAAAAAAGTGGTTAAAAAACTATTTTGGGGAGAAACAATAAAACCACTAATCATCAAACCTAATAATCCCCATACGATAATCCATAAATATTCAAATATTTCGTGCCAACTGTTTAAAAAAGGTCGTTTATTTTCCACTGCACTAATAATTTGACTCACCACATGAGCTTGAAATTCTACTCCATAAATTTGTCCCGGTAATTCCCTCGACTTCACTGCCGATGTATTAACAAAATCTTTAATACTTGGAGCAGTAACACCAATCAGAATAACTTTATCTTTTAACCAATTAGGATTAAATTTATCTTGCTCAATATCCTCAAGACTTAAGCGACGAAAAGGATTGACGTTATTACGAAAATTAAGTAAGCTTTGCACGCCAAAATTATCGGTTTTTTGATAAGCTCCTGTATGACTAAAAAAGCGAGGTATTTCTACTGAGTTAAATCTCATAGCATTGGGATCGTTTAAGCCATTTTTGAGTAAAATTCCATCTTTTTTTAAATAAACCTCGGCTAATTTTAAGGGAAAGGAGAAACCATAATCTTGCGGATTTTCAGGTTTTAAACTTCCTAATAAACTCCTTCTGGTTTTTCCATCCAAATCGATTAAAATATCAACAAATCCTATTTTATCTTTGGATAATTTAGGGGGTTTAGCAATCCTAGGAGATAAGATTTTTTCCACTCCGATTAAATTATCACTATTTTCAAAAATTTTAACTAACTTTTGATGTCCCGGGGCTACAGGAATATCTCTAACAATATCTAATCCGATCGCTCTGGGTTCATATTGTTGTAATGTGTTAATAAGCTTGGCAATTTGTTGATCCGATAAAGGGTAAGTTCCGGCTTTTCTGATATCTTCTTCGGTAATTCCAATAATAATAATTCTTTCATCAGTGGGTTCAGAAGGTCGTAACCGTAACAATAAATCAAAGGTAAACCACTCCCAATATTGAAATCCTCCTATTAAACGGATGATCACAACCAATGAAATCATAAAGATACCGAGACTTATGGAGGCAAGGAAGTCGTCTTGATTACTTATTTTTTTCCATTGATTATAAATTGAGTTCAACATTTATTTATTACTAATCAATCAATCCCTCTTCTCTAGCTCTAATTTCTGTTTGCACACGCAGATTTTTTCCTTCTTTTTTACTATCTTCAGGATAAATGTTTAAAACATCTTGTATTTTTGTCCAATAATGGCGAACAGTTCGTTCAGCAACATTCATTTCCTGGGCTATCATTTTATCAGTCAATCCTTGCTCAAAGGCAAGACTCAGTACGTCTAACCATTCTGATTTTATTTCTAATTGATTGTTTAAGTCTTTGGTATGAGTGAGACCTTGCAATGACCAGTTCATACGAGTGAACATATCTTGGGTTGAAAGTCCTTTATCTGCAAGGGTAAACCCTCCTTGATGACTATCAATTTCGTGTTTAATTCGGATTAACGCTTTCACATAACTACTTTGTACCATTAAATTGAGTTGAGGATAGTTTTTTATCAATTGTTGAACTAATTGAATGCCTGTTTCAACTTGAGCCGTCATCCCAGACTGTTCAGGAATTGAGAGATCAATGACCACTAAGTCAGGAGAAATGGTTCTTACTTTTTCTAAAAGTGCTTTGGCCGTGTTGGCTGTTGAGAGTTCTGCCTGTGGATAATGCTGCCGTAAAATGTTAAAGGTTCCTCCTAAAATTAAGGGATGATCATCGACAATTACGATTTTAAGTTTTTCTACAGAGGAGTCCTTTTGATCCATTACAATTACCTCAACATTTACGAAAATTGTCATTTTTTACGACTTCAATGATTTTTCTCTCACTTCAATATAATTTAAGTCAAGGGTAAAAATCTTTTCAAAATCTTGACAACATGGGGACTAACCTAGTTATAATCACAATTCTATTGCTTACTATTAAGATTATGAACAAGGAACAACTGGTTAAAGCCATTGCCGCCGAAACAGATGAATCTCAGGCGGTTGTTATCAAGATACTCAATGCTATGACTGAAACCATTGTCGAAACGGTTGCCGAGGGGGATAAAGTGACTCTTGTGGGTTTTGGAACCTTTGAGCCACGGCCCCGGAAGGAACGTCAGGGTAAAAATCCAAAAACAGGGGAACCCTTGACGATCCCTGCTACTACGGTTCCTGCATTTAGTGCCGGCAAGGGATTTAAGGAGAAAGTCAAACCTTAAAAGGAAATTGGCAAACCTGCGGGAGATTAAGAAGAATTCTTCTCATTGCTTTTAAGGTAGAGGTCAAGAATAATTGACCTCTACCTCGTTAAGAAGTGGATTGTCTTGAGTGCGTCTTCTCTTGATGCGCGTTCCCTAGGTGCTTACGGACTCGAAGAGGGACGAAGTCTAGCACCGAGGTCGCACCGCTATATTCTCAATGGGATTCAGAATTACGCACTCGCTTTTTATGATGACCATGAAAACGAATCCCTAAGAAGACATCATAGAGAAAATTCCACAGATTTTTCCCTTTTAATAATCCTAAAGATTGCTCGCACCCTTTGGCATCTAATAAGGGTTTGGTCGCATGATAAGCCGGTCTATATTTATACCAAGGAATAGACGGCCATAAATGATGAACTAAGTGATAGTTTTGTCCGAAAATTAGGAAGTTGAGAATGGCACTAGGATAAACCCTAGCATTTTTCCAGCGATCGCGTTCTTCAAAGGGTCGATGGGGTAAATAATCGAAAAATAAACCTAAAGCCACCCCTACCACTAAAGCTGGAACAAACCAGAAATTCATCACATAACCGATAAACCCGTAATGAATGCCCAAAAAAACAACAGTAAACAAAAATAATCTACTTAAAAACCATTCTAAAAGTTCGTATTTCTTCCAGAGACGACGTTTAAAAAAGAAAATTTCGTGATAAAAAAAGCGCGCTGCTATCATCCATAGCGGTCCACCGGTCGAAACAAAGTGATCCGGATCATTATCGGGATCATTGACGTTGGCATGATGTTGTAGATGAACCCGTGTGAACACAGGAAAAGCAAAACCTAACATCAAGGCACTTCCATGACCCAAAATAGCATTGATAATGCGATTACGGTGAGCAGCATTATGAGAGGCATCATGGATCACTGTACCTGATAAATGTAGAGCAAGAACACTACAAACAAAACAAATCCAGTCTGGCCATTGCCATAACCAATAACCGCAAATCGAACAACCAATGAGGGATAAGGCGGTAAAAAACATCACCACGTTGGGGTTGAACCCTCCTGGGGGTTTGAGAAACTCTCTAGGGACTGTTTGCAGCGTTTGTGCCGACTGCATGGCTGTTTCTTGCTCCTTTATCGACATTATCATTGATCTTTGAGTAGTTTACACGATAACAGAAATTTAATAAAGATTTGTAACATTATCTCATCTTATGTAAAGATTGAGGTTAAATTACGAAAACTCAAGCTTAAAGTGTCGTTCATTGGTTTGCCCATCAGACTTCATAAGTTAAGAATAGTTTAGGTAGAGGTCATTTCAGGAATAAAACATGACTATTTTAATGATTTCTCAGAAGGCAGCTTTACCATCAATCAAACGTTAAAATTAAATAAAAAGTAAACAGATTTAATAATTATGAGTGATCAATTTTCTTGGAGTCAAAACTGGTATCCTATCAGTCCATTAAGTTATCTTGATGCTTCTGTTCCTACTCCTGTTACCGTTTTAGGTAAAAAGTTGGTTATTTGGCAGAATAAAAAGCAACAATGGATCGTCATGGACGATCAATGCCCTCATAAATTAGCACAACTTTCTTTAGGGAAAATAGAGGAGGATGGGACCCTAATGTGTCGTCATCATGGATGGTGTTTTAATGAGGAAGGGAACTGTACCAAAATTCCGATGTTAGTTGAAGAAGAAGCCATTAAAACAGCTTGCAATAGTCCACGGTCTAAAGTAACAGTTTATCCCACACAAGTTAAACAAGGATTATTATGGGTTTGGCCCGATAATAAAGACACAGCCTTTGAAGATTGTCAATTAAAAGAACCTGCGATTATTCCCGAATGTGGTTTAGATGTTACCGCAACAGATTGGCATTTATTAGAGGTTCCTGTCGGTTATATTGTCTCAGTAGAAAGCAGTTTTGATCCGTCCCATGCTCAATTTCTTCATGAAGGGTTAGCTGGATTTTCTCCTGATAAAACTGTACCGATCGCCTCTTTTAAAGCAGTAGAAGAAATATCAGCCGAAGCCGGTTTTACTTTAAAGCATAGTGGTTACAATCTATTAAATAAAGACATGGAAGCCACACGAAAATTTACGCCTCCTTGTTGTAATACCACTATTTATCGTTATCCTAACGGCAATCTGATGTTATCGCAACTTTATTTTATTCCGACTGAACCCGGCCGATGTCGTTATATTGGTAAGTTTATTACTAGCATGAACTTTTCACAAAAAAACTTGATCTTAGATCGGTTACCAAAGAAACTAAAAACCGGGTTGAGCCATCTATCAACCTATCAGTTAAGTGACCAAGATTTAATGGTTATGCACGCTCAAGAAACCTTACAAGCTCAGTTAGAAAAACCTTGGCACAAAAGCTATTTTTTACCCTCAAAAGCTGATATGGGAATTATGACGTTTCGCCAATGGTTAGATCAGTTTGCAGGAGGAAAACCAGCCTATGAAAATGTTAAAGAAACTCCCTATCAATCCTTGACAGATGAAGAGTTATATGATCGGTGGCATCGACACACAAAATATTGTTCCAGTTGTCGAGCTACGGTAGACTTTTTAGGAAAAGTTGAAACCTATTCTCGTTATTCGATGATCATTTTTTCAATCTTAACTTTACTATTATTACTGCTACCAATATCAGGCAAACTCGCAATTTTGTCAACAATTTTTGCTGTCATAAGTGTTTTAATTTCATTGCTATCGGATGATTTACGTCATCGTTTCATCAGTGGTTTACCGAGAAATGGATTACCCATTAGAAAACTATATGATCGGTAACTAACACTTTGATGAACTGACGACTTGCTATAATTAACCATTCCTTACCTTTAAAGAGTGATATTATTAACATGGATCAAATATGGCGATATATAAAAGCCGTAATGGGGATTATTTTCCGTCACCCTATTACAGGTGCTACGATTATTCCCGTGCTTCCTGATGGCCGTATTGTTTTGATTCAACGAAAAGATACAGGAAAATGGGGACTTCCAGGGGGTATTGTAGACTGGGGAGAAGACATTGTAACCACAGCTAAGCGAGAATTAAAAGAAGAAACCGGATTAGATTTATTAAAGGTGAATCGTTTAGTGGGGGTTTATTCTTCTATGGATCGAGATCCAAGAATACACTCTATTTCTATTTTAATGGAGGCAGAAGTTACAGGGAGTTTTGCTGTAGAAGATACCCTCGAAGTGATAGGAATTGAAGCATTTTCTCGTGATAATTTACCCTTAGGAAATCTTTCCCATGATCACGATCGCCAGTTAACTGATTATTTAAAAGGGTTAACCGTATTAGCTTGATGATTGAAATATGAATAATAAAGATCAATCGTTTATTTAAAGTGGTTAATTTAGGTGTGATCAGTAGTGTTGTGTCGTTGTCAAAGACGTTCACTTATTGAATTAATATTATTTATTATGAGTTACTTTGACAAAAAAAATGTAGTCATTATTGGGGGAGGCCCCACCGGTTTAGGCACTGCTTTAATGTTAGCAAAAAGAGGGTGGAAAGATATTATAGTCATTGAAAAAAGACCCTCGGCTGATTATTATGAACCAGATAAATCCTTTAACTATCAAATTGATGGCCGAGGACAAAAATTAACAGATTTATTAAACCTGACTGAGCAATTGGCTGATTTAAGTGTTGCTAACACAGACTTTTATTTAACACTGATTAAAGCAGATGGAACAAGAAAAATAACAAAACTTCCTATCGTTGACCCTGAA
>NZ_PRLH01000072.1 GCF_003013815.1 Cyanothece sp. BG0011
AGTTTTTAATTGAATAGAAAACTGCTTCAACTCTTTTTCATGGTGGGTTACGGTGGATCGTTAAGCAATTAACTTGTCTCATAAATTATAGCCACCTAACCCACCCTACAGACTTCTCTATTTTCTATGTAATTGGATCTACCTTACAGTCTAAATATGTTATCTTTAAGGGTGACAAAAATTGACAATAATATATAATGTCTAATTATACCTTTGTTTTCTTAGAAATCTTTTCCCAAGAAGGTGGAATACAAGCTTATGTTAAAGATGTTCTCAAAGCTTATCTATCCTTAATAGAAAAATCTTCTAATGCACCCAAAACAGACATTTTTTTATTAAGAGATGCACCAGACTGTAACAACCCCTTAACCAGTAATTTAATTACTTATCATTATTTGAAAACCCTTCCGGCCTGGAAAGGAAGATTAAAATTAGCGATAAACTTATTAACCCATTTAATCCAAAAACGACCAAAAAGAGTTTTTTGTGGACATATTAATTTGGCCCCATTAGTTCAATTTTTTTGTCAACCCTTGGGTATTCCTTACACTGTTTTAACCTATGGGAAAGAAGTCTGGAAAACCTTACCCAAAGCTCAACAAACCGCCTTAAAAAATGCCGATTCTATTTGGACCATTAGCCGTCATAGTCGGGATTGTTTATGTCAAGCTAATAATATTAATCTTAACAAAGTAGAAATCGTTCCTTGTATTGTCGATGGTCATCAATTTACCCCAGGAGAAAAGCCCATCGAACTGATAGAAAAATACCAATTACAAGACACAAAAGTATTAATGACCGTTGCCCGATTATGGTCGGGGGACATATATAAGGGGGTAGATGTGACCATAAGAGCCTTACCGAAAATTTTACAATCCTTTCCTAATGTTAAATATGTCGTTATCGGAAGAGGAGATGATCGCCCCCGTTTAGAACAATTAACCAAAGAGTTAGGTATCAGCGATCGCGTGGTGTTTGCCGGCTTTGTTGCCACGGAAGACCTAGTTAACCATTATCGAATGGCCGATGCTTATATCATGCCTTCCCAAGAAGGGTTTGGCATTGTCTATTTAGAAGCCATGGCCTGTGGGGTTCCAGTTTTGTCAGGAGATGCTGACGGTTCGGCCGATCCCTTACAAGACGGGAAACTAGGTTGGCGTGTCCCTCATCGTGATGCTGATGCAGTAGGGCAAGGCTGCATAGAAATCCTTCAAGGGAATGACCAACGCTGTCAGGGGCAATGGTTGCGACAACAAACCCTGGCACAATTTAGCCCCGATGCACTGTCCCAAAAATTAGCATCTTTGCTAAAGATTAATTGATTATTATCTATGGAATAAGTTAATTAGAGGATAAATATGAGAAAAAGTTGAAAAGAAACTGAAAAGTATCAAAGAATATTCCTTTAGACGTTGTAAGTCTCAATTTTAATCGATATCATAGGAAACGTACTGTATTAATTACTTCTCACACGGTATAACCGTTAATCATTATGGAAAGCATACAACTCATCAACATTGGGTTTGGCAATATTGTTTCTGCTAATCGCGTTATCGCTATTGTAAGCCCAGAATCAGCCCCCATAAAACGTATTATCACCGATGCTCGTGAAAGAGGTCAACTAATTGACGCTACCTATGGTCGTCGCACTCGTGCGGTCATAATTACTGATTCAAGTCACGTGGTTTTATCGGCCATACAGCCGGAAACCGTCGCTCATCGTTTTGTGGTCAACAAAGAAACTGCTACCATCAACAGCAATTAATGTCCTTTGGGCTAAATTCATGGCATCAGGAAAGTTAGTCGTATTAACCGGTCCTAGCGGTGTGGGAAAAGGCACGTTAGTTCGTGCTTTATTAAACCGTCATCCCGAACTCTATTTATCGATTTCTGCCACCACTCGTTCTCCTCGTCAGGGGGAAGTAGAGGGTAATGATTACTATTTCTTAAGTAAGAGTGCCTTTGAAACCATGATCGAGCAGAATCAATTATTAGAATGGGCAGAGTATGCCGATAATTATTATGGTACTCCCCGGGCTAAGGTTGAAGAAAAAATCAACCAAGGTTTAATTGTACTTCTAGAAATAGAAGTGGTTGGGGCAAAAGCCATAAAAAACAGCTTTCCTGATGCTTTGAGAATCTTTATTATTCCCCCTTCCATTGAAGAATTAGAACATCGTTTAAGAAGTCGAAAAACGGACTCAGAAGCAGCTATTTTACGTCGTTTAGATAGGGCAAAAGAAGAATTAGCAGTCAGTGAAGAATTTGATAAACGTATTATTAATGATGATTTAGAAATAGCTTTAACGAAACTTGAAAAAGCTATTTTTTCTGATGAGATAAGTTAGAAAATATTCAATAAAAATATAAAAAAGTTAGATTAATTCATTTTAGAATGGATTAATTTTTAAATTGATATCAGAAAATTTACTGAATATTTGTGTTTTCTCTTTACATTAGTGTCCGTGTTTTTTGGGATTGACACTTATTAATTATCATCCATATCTTGGTAATAAGCTAGGGAAAATTGACCCTTATTATGATCCGATGTAGGATAAACCATGAATCATTCAACAAAGTTTAAACACGACTTAGAAAACCTTACTCAAAAGACATTTTACTTTTGTTTAGGTGCCACTTCTTCTGTTGTTCAAAATACCCAAGAAAATTTACAACAGTTGTCAAAAAATGCTCAACAAACCGTTGAAGAATTAATCAAACGAGGAGAAGATACTTATTATTATTCCCCTGAAATTAATTTTCCTAATTTTCAGAATAAAGAATCTGTAAGTATAGGGTTAAAAAATCATCTTTTTATGTTAGTCAAAGGAGATAAAGACTTAGCAAAAAGATTAATTAATTTACAAAAACAAAAAAATCCCGGCCATCCTGAAAAATGGTATTGGGAAAAAGTTATTTATGACTTAGAAAGACATTAAAATTGAATGTGAAATCCTAAGCTTAATCAACATAATTAATGGAAAAACAAAAACATGAAATTCTTAAAACGTATCGGAATCATTGCCTTATTTTTTCTGGGAGTCTCTTGGGCAGTTTGTAACTTTCAAGGATTAGCTAATAAAGGGGAATTTGATTCTATTGTTCTCAACTTCAAACAAGATATTCCTATCACAGAAGTTGAAAACAAAATTAGCCAACTCAGTCAACAGTATAATCAAGAAATTCATCTAAATAGTGAATTTTCTAACAATGAAAGAGTTTACATTCTCGAAGGAAATAAACAGTTTCTCAAACAATTAAAAGAATCGGGATTATCTGAACTCACCGATTATATTGAACCCAATTATCAATATCATACCCTAGAAGCCGTTAACGATCCTCAATATAGTGAACAATGGAATCTGCAAAATATTAATATTGAAGCGGCCTGGCGAAAAGCTAAAGGTAAAGGGGTAACCGTTGCCGTTATTGACACAGGGGTTAGTCGTGTTCCTGACTTACAAAAAACCGAATTTGTCGAAGGCTATGACTTTGTTAATGATAAAAAAGAGGCCAATGATGATCATGGCCACGGAACTCATGTCGCCGGAACTGTTGCCCAATCAACTAATAATAGATATGGAGTTGCAGGGGTTGCGTATCAGGCAAAAATTATGCCCTTAAAAGTGCTATCGGCTGCTGGGTTTGGGACCATTTCTGATATCGCCGAAGCCATTCGCTTTGCTGCTGATCATAATGCCGACATTATTAACATGAGTTTAGGGGGGGGTGGGGCCAGTCAAATGATGGAAGATGCCATTAATTATGCCCATGAAAAAGGTGTGGTTATTGTGGCAGCCGCCGGCAATGAAGGCCGTAGTTCGGCCTCTTATCCGTCTCGTTATGATAAGGTAATTAGTGTTTCTGCGTTGAATGCCAATAACGAGAAAGCTTTTTATTCTAATTATGGGGTAGGTGTAGATATTTCGGCCCCAGGGGGTGGACAAGATAAAAAAATCCTTCAAGAAACCATTGATCCTAATACCGGACAAGCAATCTTAACCGGGTTTATGGGAACCAGTATGGCTTCTCCCCACGTTGCGGGGGTGGCTGCCTTAATTCGTTCGGCCGGTGTGAAAGAACCGGATAAAATTCGTCAGATTTTAGAAGGGTCTGCCAAAGACATTGAAAACGATAAATTGAACTATTACGGTTCCGGTCAATTAGATGCAGAAGCCGCCTTAAAATTAGCCAAAAAAGGACAATTTCCCCTGGGGTTAGATCATGATTTATTAATGAAGCTGTTAATGTTAGCAGTGGCCTATGGGTTCACTGTCTGGTTTAGTCAATCTATCCGTTTTACAGACCTTTTTCATCTGGGAATGGTGTTAGGAAGTTGTGGCTTTTTCTTGTTAAAGCTAGTGGAAATTTTCGATGTTCCCCAATGGCCGTTAAGGTTAGTGAGTAGTCCGTTAGGAGAATGGGGTAATGCTATTCAGGGGAGTGTGGATATTAATCCCATTTTTGCCAGTGTTCTCATTCCTTTCTGTCTCATGGCCTTACTATTAGGAAATAGTATCGCAAAATGGTTTGCCATGGGAATAACCCTAGGAATGGCAGGATTTTTAACCGTGACCACTTTTACTTCTCCCGGTCTCTGGTTATTCAGTTCAGACTTACTGTCTCAAATCTTTTTAGGGGTTAATGCTTTGCTGTGTTTAGGGTTAGTGAGTTTATCTTTAAAAGAAAGTTAAGTCTCTGACTAACAAAAATTTTGCGATCGCCTATTTCCGACGGGGAAGTGGGCGATCGCATTTTTTTTAGGCACTAAAATATTTAGCCACAGGATGATAAGCAATAATGGCGGTGGTAGACTGTTCTGGATAGATTTGCTCACTTTCATCCATATACATATTAATGCGATCGCATCCCATCACTTCTAATTGTTTATATTGATCTTGGATATTAGGACAAGCAGGGTATCCAAAGCTGTAACGGGAACCTTGATAATGTTGTTGTAGCATTTCTCGAATATTATCGGGTTCTTTCTCAGAAAATCCTAATTCTTTGCGTATTTTGGTATGAGTCCATTCCGCTAAAGCTTCGGCGGTTTGAACGGCCATGCCATGATAATAGAGGTAATTGGTGTAATCGTCAGCAGCAAAAAGTTTTTGGGCGTATTCTGTGGCAATATCCCCTACTGTTACGGCCTGCATTGGAAATACATCAGTTTTTCCTGATTCTTTGGGACTAAAGAAGTCGGCAATACAAAGACGACGGCCAGATTTTTGACGAGGAAAGTCAATTTTCCAGATAGGTTCTAAATCTTCTGGGATTTTGTTGTTAGCTTTTTCAACCGTTTCGGGATCGTAAATCAATAAACTATTATCTTGAGACTGACAAGGAAAGTAACCATAAATTACTGTAGGATGTAATAAGTTTTCTGTGACGACTTTCTGTTTCCATTCTTCTAAAATAGGATAAACTTTTTCGGCTAAAAATGCCTCATACTCTTTCCGTGATTGTTCTTTAGGTTTACGGAATTGCCATTGACCTGCGATCAATGCTTGTAAATCTAAATACCAGAAGATTTCATTTAAGTCGAACTCGTTAGGTTTTATTATTTTAGTTCCCCAAAATGGAGGGGTTGGAGGTTCCATTATTTCAACGGCTTCAGATCGTTTTGTATCGATCACCATTGGGGTTTCGGGGGTAGCAGATTTACCATTCTTCTCACTCGCTTTTTCGGCTGCTTTTTCCCCTCTTTCTTCTTGGAAGAGACTATTATTTTCTGTAAATTCTCCTAAAAACCCATCTAAATTATCCCAATTTTCTGCTGCTTTTGCTGGCATTAATTTATCCATAAAATGCAAGTCCGAGAAGGCATCTTTACCATAGACGACTTTACCTTTATAGGTATTTTGACAGTCTTCATAGACAAATTTTGGGGTTAAGGCTGCGCCCCCTAAAATCACAGGAACATTGATACCACGCTCATTAAATACCTCTAAATTATCCTTCATAAATGCGGTTGATTTCACCAATAAACCACTCATGGCGATACAGTCAGGTTGATGTTCTTCATAAGCTTGGATAATGTTTTCAACCGGTTGTTTAATCCCTAAATTAATGACTTTATAGCCATTATTGGAGAGAATAATATCAACCAAATTTTTACCGATATCATGAACATCTCCTTTAACCGTTGCAATGAGAAATTTACCTTTTCCACTGTCATTCTCTTCTCCTTCTTCTTTATCCATAAACGGTTCTAAATAAGCAACAGCCGCTTTCATAGTTTGTGCAGATTGTAGAACAAAAGGTAACTGCATTTGTCCCGAACCAAATAACTCACCCACCACTTTCATTCCATCTAATAAAAAGATGTTAATAATATCCAACGGAGGATATTGCTTTAATGCTTCTCCTAGTGCATCTTCTAACCCTAACCGTTCCCCATCAATGATATGCTGTTTTAACCGTTCTTCTATGGGCAAATTAGCGGTTTGCGAGGGATCTTTTTTGGTTGTCTTCCCTGCGAATAATTCTGTTAACTTGGTTAACGGATCATAGGTACAAATATCACCATCAAACTCTCGTCGATCATAAATTAAATCACGGCAGACTTTTTGATGATCTTCTTCAATTTTTGCTAAGGGTAAAATTTTACTCGCGCTAACAATTGCCCCATCTAACCCCACTTGCATTGACTCGTATAAAAACACCGAGTTTAACACTTGTCTGGCCGCCGGATTTAAGCCAAAGGAAATATTAGAAATACCTAAGAGGATATGACACCCTGGTAATTCTTCTCGAATGCGTTTGATCGCTTCAATGGTAGCTTTTCCGTTCTCTCTATCCTCTTCTATCCCTGTCGAAATCGGTAACGCTAAGGGATCAAAAAAGATTTCATGTGCCGGTATTCCGTATTCTATAGCTGCATCATAAGCCCGTTTTGCAATTTCAAATTTTTTGTTTGCGGTGCGTCCCATTCCTTCTTCATCGATGGTTCCCACTACCACACCGGCACCGTATTTTTTAGCTAATTCTAATACTTTTAAAAACCGTTCTTCCCCGTCTTCATAGTTAGTGGAATTGAGAATACATTTACCACCAGCAACCTTTAACCCTGACTCCATTTTTTGCCATTCTGTGGAGTCTAGCATCAAAGGAAGGGTGATATTATTCACTAAACGAGAGGCTAATTCGTGCATATCTCGCACTCCATCCCGTCCCACATAATCCACGTTCACATCTAAAACGTGCGCCCCTTCTTTGACCTGAGATTTTGCCAAGGACACTAAACTATCCCAGTCTTCAGCATCTAATAACTTACGACATTTCTTAGACCCACTGGCGTTTAATCGTTCCCCAACAATTAAGAATGAATTATCTTGAATATAAGGTTGTGTGCTATAAATTGAAGCTGCCGAAGGTTCATAGTCTGGATGCCGTTCTTTAGGGGTTAAATCTTGTGAAAGTTCTGATAAAGATTTAATATGATCGGGACGAGTTCCACAACATCCCCCAATAATTTGTACTCCCAAATCTTCGATAAAGTGCATTAACGCCATCTTTAATTCTATGGGAGTCAAACGATAATGAGCTTGTCCCCCAACATTCTCAGGTAAACCTGCATTGGGAATACAAGAAACAATAAAAGGAGAATGTTCTGATAAATATTTAATATGTTCTTTCATCTGTTCAGGACCCGTGGCACAATTGAGTCCTAAAATATCAATGTTATAAGGTTCCAAAATCGCTAAGGCTGCACTTATCTCTGTTCCCACTAACATGGTTCCCATGGTTTCCATGGTAATTGAAACCATGAGGGGTAAACGGTTTCCCTTCTTCTCAAAAACTGCTTCGACTGCGTTTAAAGCTGCTTTTATTTGCAGTACATCCTGACAAGTTTCAATAATTAATAAATCTGCACCCCCATCGTATAACCCCTCTGCTTGCTCAGTATATGCGTCTCTGAGGGTGTCAAAGTCGATATGACCTAATGTGGGTAACTTTGTCCCTGGACCCATTGAACCCGCCACAAAACGGGGCTTTTCTGGGGTAGAATATTCAGCGGCCATTTTTTTAGCGATTTCTGTTGCTCTTTTGTTGAGATAATACGCTTTATCCTCTAAATCATACTCTGCAAGGACGATAGACGTTCCCCCAAAGGTGTCCGTTTCGATGACATCTGCACCCACCTCTAAAAACCCTCGGTGTACCTTTTCTACTGCTTCAGGTTTAGTATGCACTAAATATTCATTGCACCCTTCATATTCGGGTCCTCCGAAGTCTTCTGCGGTCAAGTTTTGACTTTGTAGGGAGGTTCCCGTTGCACCGTCAAAGACAAGTACGGGACGTTTTGGACTATTGAGATGGTTGAGGAAGGTACTATTCATGGATGTGATAGAGTGGCAGATTAAAGGATTAAGATTTATTATAAAAAATATAGTAACTTAGGGAAAGCCTGTTACCAACTTGACTAAACCCTTCTTTAAAATTACATAAGATAATTCTTAAGTTCTGGATATTGTCTCAATAAACCATCAATATTGATTTCTAAACGACCTTTGCTATGAGCCAAAACAATTTCATAACAAGAAATTGATGACACTCCGACTCGCTCTGCTTGTCGAATTTTTCCTACCCATTCTAAAGGAAACTGATCAAAACTTTCATTGATATACCAAAACCAAATATGAGTATCAAGAACTATCATTTAAGACATTCCCAATCTTCTTGATCTACGAGAGGACTAACAATATCGCCTACTGTTTTTCCTTTCCCAATTAAATGAGTGGGGGTTTTTCTTTGGGGAGTTGAGGAAACTGAGGTTTCTTCTTCAATGACAATAATGGCACGAGTTGTCTGTGCTTTGGGTTTTTCACCGAGCCAGTTAATGCGGTCTTGCTTTGCAAGTGCCTACGGCAACGCCTTCTATGGTAACGTCATAACTTTTAAGCATGGTTGTTATTTCCCTTATCAATAGCTAATCAAGTTAATTATAAATAAGTTTACCTGTCTCATTAACTATTGCGTTATTATAATCACCTCAAAACTCTAGCACTAGGGTTTTTGTTTCAAGATGGTTATCCTTATGAATCAGCTAAAAAAACCGACAAAATCAACAAAAATCTTCATCAATATCTATAAGAATAGCAAATATTTATCGTTGCTGGAATTCTTCAAGTAACTCAAGTAAATTCGTTTGACATTGCTTCGGTAATAATTCAAACAGAGAAAGTTCTTTTTTTCCTCCTCCCAAGGAAACAGAAATATTACGAAGAATATCATTAATCGCATCTTCGCTTAGTTCATCATTTTCGAGCAGAGGATAGACTTTTTCAGCGACGGTGGTATGTAAATGAGCATCGGATAGATAAAGATGCCATTTAGCGACATCAATGTAGATATTTTCACCAATTTCGGCAGCGAGGGATTCAACTGCTTGGGTTGTCTTATAATTAGCCATGGGATTTTTTGCTATAGTCAGCGATCGCAGCAATATAAACTAAGTGTCCTAGCAACACCATTCCCCAGATTCCTGAAAACCAGCCAATCCAACTCCATTCCGCTTGCCGGATATTATGGACAAACCAGACACCCGAGTTACAGGCTAAGAAGGCAGCGACATGAACAGCAAAGGTCATGCGATCGTCAAGACGACGGAATTGGGGATCAGCGCGATCGGGTTTACGGGGCCAACGGGGAGGCATAGGAACTTACATCTATTATAACTTCTCTTTTTTATCTTATCAGAATCTTTCTGTTACTGACTAATAAGAAATATGAAATCATCTAGAAAATTTCTTGAATAATGAAACAATGAGAAAGAATTATTTTTATTGATGGTTGTTTAATTACTATGTCTGATGTTACTGCACCCCCTGTTGATAACTCCACTGAAAATACAACAATTCAAACGACCTTTACGGTTCAAGAAATCCGAGAATTATTACCCCATCGTTATCCTTTTGCCTTAGTGGATCGTATCATCGATTATGAGCCTGGAAAGAAGGCCGTAGGCATTAAAAATGTCACCATTAATGAGCCTTTTTTTCCCGGACATATTCCTAGTTTGCCCATTATGCCGGGGGTTTTAATTGTGGAATCTATGGCACAGGTTGGGGGAATTGTTCTTACTTTATTACCAGGAATGAAAGGGGTATTTTTTGCCTTTGCAGGGATTGATAAAGTTAGGTTTCGTCGTCAAGTGATTCCCGGAGATCAATTAATTATGACAGTGGAATTATTAACCCTCAAACGGAACCGAATTGCCAAAATGAAAGGACAAGGAACCGTAGATGGTGAGTTGGCAGTACAAGGAGAAATGCTCTTTTCTCGTATTGATTAAGCCTTTAAGCATTTAATCACAGTCTGGTGATATTTTAAGGAGGGTTCTAAATCCTCCTCTAAGCATTTTTAGTTAATAATCCTTTGGTAATTATCATTTTAAAGCCATTAGGAGGAGCAACGGTTAATCCTCGTCTAACGGGTTTAAGGGGACGAGCAGAAGCCAGTTTAAATTGATATTTTGATAATAAAGTAAATAAAACTATTTTCATCTCCATTTTGGCTAATTCCATGCCAATACAGCGACGACTTCCCCCACCAAAAGGAAAGTATTCATAGGGTGAAAATTGTCTTTCTAAGAATCTTTCGGGGCGAAATTCTTTAGAATTAGGATAAATATCTTCTCGGTGATGAACTAAATAAATAGCCGGAGCAAAAACCGTTCCAGGTTTGAATTGATATCCCATCAATTCTAAGGGGGTTTCTAAAATACGGAGAAAGGTGGTTAAAATGACTGGATAAATGCGTAAGATTTCGCTACAAACTGCATCTAAATAAGGTAACTTGATCACCTTCAATAAATCAGTCTTATTCTCTAAAGTTGAGAAATGCGATCGCAGTTTTTCTTCAACCTCTGGACAATAATGAATCCAATATAATGCCCAGGTTAAACTGGATGCTGTTGTTTCATGACCAGCAATTAATAGCGTAATCAATTCATCGTGTAATTCTTGATTACTCATGGGGTTTCCTGCTTCATCTTTGGCCAACATTAGCAAGGTTAAAATATCTTTTCCTTGATAATTTTCTTGTTGACGGCGTTCGTCAATTTCAGCATAAATCAAGTCATCAATTTCAGCTTTTATCCGTAAAAAACGACCCCAAGGACTCCAGTTACCCCAATCTTTTTGCAGAAAAGAAAAGAAGATAATGGTAGCATTAGCAGGGGAATTAAAAAATGATAACCAGGATTTCAATAAGGTTTGTAATTTCTGATAACGTTCTCCTTCTGTGATACCAAAAACAGCTTTTAAAATCACCTTTAACGTGATTTCTTGCATGATTTCACGAACGTTAAAAGCGTGATTAATTTCCAGTTTGTCTGTAACTTCATCAGTAATAGAGTCAATCAGTTGGGCATAGCTTTGTAATCTTTCTCCATGAAAAGGAGGGGTTAACAATTTCCGTTCTCTTTGATGTCTTTTCCCTTGTAAAAATAGTAAGGAGTTATCCCCTAATAAGGTCGTTAAAAACCCCCCTCCGGCTGCACTTCTAAAATTAGTTTTATCTGTGGTTAATATTTCTTGAATTCCTTGAGGATTACTAATGTAAACAAAGGGAGTTTCTGATTGACCAAAACTAAAAATATCTCCATATTTTTTATAATAATCTTCTAGGTAATCTAGGGGATAAAAAATTAGTTTAAAAAGTCTCAAGAGTCTGGGGGTAGAAATGCTAGGGGGTAAGGCCATAGTCCTAAGATAAAGTAAAATGAAGAGCTATAAATAATCGTAACATAAAAAAATATTGATTATGGAAACTTAATAGACTGAATAAATTTTTAATAGTTTGATAATGAGTTAGCATTTATTAACAAAAAAAGAGAGAGAAATTGACCCCAATCAGTTACAATGACTACAGAATTCTCCGATAAGGTAAAGTCGCTATGAAGCAAAGTCGTAGCCAAGGAATGGAAATCCAAAAGCGAACCGGACTAGAGCCGAAACATTTCGCAGATTTAGTCAGAGCATCCCAATTGGTTTTTGACCCTACAGGAGGGGTTTTTGGAAGACATTTGCACGTTGATTGGTCTATTTTTGGATTATCTCCTCATATTATTGAGAACTTGAGACAATTAGGGGAAAAGTATCAATATGCGTCGCCTCATGTTCCGATGGAAATTATTTGGATTCAACTAACCCCAGAAACCCGTAGTTGGTTCATCGAACATAAAGATACTTTATGGCAAATAGAAGAAGTATTCCCCCCCATTGATGAGGATTAAACTTTCGTAGACTTAGTTATTTTGTCCCGCAACTGATTGATTAAAATTGTAGAATATTCAATCAATCAGTTGCGGGACTTTTTTGGTTACTTATATTTCAGTTTCAAAATAAGAATAGGAAACGCTAGAATAAAAGTAGCAACATTAGTCATGATCACAGGAATATCTCTCATGAATAAACCGTAAATAATCCACAATAAAAGACCACTACAAAACAGCAAAAACATTTCTAAAGAAATATCTTTAGTTGAACGGGTTTTCCAAGTCTTGAGCATTTGGGGAAAAAAAGAAATAGTAGTTAAGGTTCCTGCTACTAAACCAATCCAAGTAATAGAATTCATAGGTCAGTCATAAGGGGTAATCAACGGATAATAATAACAAAAATGTAATTATTATTATTCCTATGACTAAATTTAAGGTAAACTCAGGATAATTGGTATTAAATCATTAATATTAATCTTTATGAACCAGTCTACCACTTATGTCTCTAACCAGCAAAAATTACAGCAGTTGATGCAGCAAGCAGAAATTGCTAATTTTGAGCAATTAAGTCAATTGTCTGGGGTGTCTCAATGGCAGTTAAATCGACTATTAACGGGGTTACTTCCTAAATTACCCATTACGGACTTGCTCAAGCTGTCCCAGGTGTTAAAAATCTCTCTAGAACAGTTATTACTACAGTTTGAAACCACAGAATCCTTGAGTGCAGATTGGGAAATAGCCAGTCAAGGAATTTCCGTTAATGTTGATAGTCATGTTCCGTCATTGCAACAGGAATATAAACAGTTACAACAGCAACTAGAGCAACAAAAAGAGCAGTTAGAAAAAGAATTTCAAGGATCGAGTATCGCGGCCTTAGAATCTTGGTTATTGCAATGGCCCACCGCTGCTATTGTCGCTCAAAAAAATCCTTCGATTTCTGCGGTTAAATTATTGCCCTTAGTCAAACCTGTTTTTGAATTACTCAAACAATGGGGACTAGAGATGAAAGGAAGTGTCGGGGAAGTGGTTCCTTATGATCCTCAGTCCCATCAACTTTTAGAAGGAGGGGGCCATGCTGAACCGGGTGACCCCGTGGTTATTCGCTATGTGGGATATGGTCAGGACCATAAACTTTTGTATCGTGCCAAGGTCAGTCCGGTGAAGAAGGAAGAAACAACTAGCTAATTTTCGTTACAAATATTGACAAATCAGCGATCTTTTTTCGAGGTTCTAGGGGCTTTTTGTCAAAGTTATCTGACATTTCTCCAAAAAACGCCATTTCGTTACATTTGATACTTACTTTTACGGTGACCTCTTTCTATCCTTAAAACCTAAGGTTGCTGTTAAGTCTCACTTCAACACATCCTTTTGTTGAATTGGTAATCATTAACTTTATGGCCCACCATGGAATTTTCATGTTGTTAGAGAAATATCCTCAACTACGGCCAATGATTAAGCAGGGTCGCTATTTACTCGGATATACGGATGGTAGTTGCGAGGGGAAACAGATACCAGTCTTTTTATTGCGTTCTCCCTGGACTCAATTTTGTATCTGGGCGAGTACGGATGAATTAGCTATGCCGGCCGGAGGGGTTTTGCTGATCACTGATGATCCTGAGTGGAGTGTGGAAAGTCACTGGAAAGCCTACAGCTTAGTGACCCCTGTTTCTACTCACCCATCCCCCCAAAATCGTCGCCAGAAACACTCAAAACCAGCTTCACCTATGACTACCCTGGCAGCGGAAATTGCCACCGAAGCCGCCCAAAATACTCGCACTCAGGGACATAATATGAGTCCTGCTACTTAGCAAATTCTGGGTAGTTGTTCTCCGCTTAACATATCAACAATGCGCTGAGAACCAATTTTACTTTCTAGGGTGACTAACCCCATACCCGTTCCCTGGCCAGTTACTTCGCCAATAACAGAAGCGTCTTGAGAAAAAGATTTCATAATTTCCAAGGCAGCCTTAACTGAGTTTTGCGGAATAAAAGCAACAAATTTCCCCTCGTTGGCAACATAGAGGGGATCAAACCCTAGAATTTCGCAGGCCCCTTGTACATCTTCTTGAACAGCGATCGCCCTTTCTTTAATATTGATCGTCACTTCGGCACTGGTGGCGATTTCATTTAAGGCACTGGCTACACCCCCTCGGGTTAAGTCCCTTAAACAATGAATT
>NZ_PRLH01000026.1 GCF_003013815.1 Cyanothece sp. BG0011
AACGAAAACGGGAAAAATCAGGCACAAAAAGCGGCCAATTTTCTCAAAAACGTTCCCATCGCTTTTGGTGTCAGTAGTCCCCTATTACGACCCAAAGAAACCGCCGAAATTATCCTACAATATCACTCACATATTACCCTAGACTTACGACCTGCCTTAACAGAAATTTGTCATGGACTCTGGGAAGGGAGACTAGAAGCAGAAATAGAAGCCAACTTTCCCGGAATGCTCAAACAGTGGAAAGATGCCCCAGAAACCGTGCAAATGCCAGAAGGAGAAACCTTACAACAGGTTTGGGATAGGGCCGTTGCTTGTTGGCAAGAAATTGTTAAAGATTATAGCCAGGACCCTAACCCCAAAACCGGCATAGTTGTCGCCCACGATGCTATCAATAAAGTAATTTTATGTGAACTATTAGGGTTAAATCCCGCTAATTTTTGGAATATTAAACAGGGAAATGGCTGTGTTAGCGTCATTGATTATCCCAAAGGAGTCGAGGGACACCCCGTCTTACAAGCCATTAATTTAACCAGTCATTTGGGCGGTGTTCTCGATAAAACCGCAGCCGGCGCCTTGTAAGACTCGGAGAATTTAGAATTTAGAATGCAGAATTTAAAATTTTTAGGTTTCTTCATTCTTTATTCTGAATTTTCCTCCTATCTCCCTACACTTCCCACCCTTCCCACCCTTCCCACACTCCCCACAGGCTTTCAACTACCCAATCAAGAGAAAAATCGCCATAATGTAAAAATGCAAGGGATTGACTCTTAGCAAAATTCTAGTAAGCTACTATATCAACAACTAAAAAATCGTAAACTTGTAAATCCCTGTTTATACATATCTATATTGATGTTTCGGAGTGAGGAAATTAAATATCGTGTCGTTTAGCACTATTCGACAGAAACAAAACTCTAAGAAGTCCCCTAATGCTGAACCTTCTTTCGCCCAAGGGGTTCTTCGCGTAGCCGGGGGGACTGTTCTGGGTACAACCCTGTTAGCCAGTTCTATCGTGGCCGGGGGCCTAGTCGGTTTAGCCATTAGTTTTCGTAACCTTCCGGATGTGCGAACCCTAAACAGCTATTCCCCATCAGAAACCAGTTACGTCTATGATATCAAAGGACGGCTCTTATCTCGACTCCACGGAGAAGCGAACCGAGAAGCCGTCCAACTCGAAAAAATTTCCCCTGAATTAAAACGGGCTGTATTAGCCATCGAAGACAGCCATTTTTATTTACACCACGGCATCAACCCCACCAGTATCGGGCGGGCCTTTTGGGTTAACTGGAAAAGTGGGGGCGTAGTCGAAGGGGCATCGACTCTCACTATGCAGTTAGTGAAAAATATTTTTCTCACTCGAGATAGAACCTTTAGCCGGAAACTCTCAGAAGCCGTTCTCGCCATTCGCGTTGAACAAGTTTTTGATAAAGACGAAATTATGGAAATGTACCTCAATAATATTTATTGGGGTCATAATAATTACGGCGTAGAAACCGCAGCCCAAAGTTATTTTAATAAATCAGCCTCCGAATTAAACCTACCCGAAGCCGCTTTAATGGCCGGGTTAATTCAAGCCCCAGAAACCTACAGTCCCTTTAACAACTACGCCAACGCCAAACAACGGCAGAAGATAGTTCTAGACCGTATGGCCGATTTAGGTTGGATTACCCCAGAAGAAGCCCAAACGGCCCATAAAGCCCCCCTAGGAGTCGGAAAACCTACCGCTTGGCAAGGCAGTAAACTTCCCTACGTCACCGATACCGTGATGAAGGAGTTGCAAGACACCTTTAGTAAAGACGTCATTACTAAAGGAGGAATGCGTATACAAACCTCCGTCGATTACTTCATGCAGCAAAAAGCAGAAGAAACCGTTAAACAAGGTTATAGGCAGTTAAGGGGTCGAGGAATAAGGACAAGAGATTTACAGGTTGCCTTAGTAGCCGTTGACCCGAGAACCCATTTTATCAAAGCCATTGTCGGAGGCGTAGACTACGATAAAAGTCAACTTAACCGCGCTATTCAGTCCCGTCGTCAACCTGGTTCCTCCTTTAAACCCTTCGTTTATTACACTGCCTTTGCTAGTGGAAAATATACCCCTGGTTCGGTGGTGAATGACAGTCCCGTTAGTTATCGAGACGGTAGCGGACTTTATAGCCCCAAAAACTACGGGGGTGGCTTTTCTGGTCCGATGTCTTTGCAGGCTTCTTTAATTCAGTCTCGTAACGTTCCGGCAGTGGTGTTGGGGCAAAAAGTTGGGGTCAGCAAAGTGATTGAGGTGTGCCGTCGTTTGGGCATAGAAAGCCCCATGCGACCGGTTATTTCTCTTCCCTTGGGTGCCGGTGACATGACTCCTTTAGAAATGGCCAACGCCTACGCGACCTTTGCCAGTAACGGTTGGTACACTGACCCAACCATTATTGTCCAAATTACTGACAGTCGTGGTAATGTTTTAGTGGATAATACCCCTAAACCCCAATTAGTGCTTGACCCTTGGTCAACCGCCTCTTTAACGACAGTGTTACAAGGGGTAATTAATAGTGGAACGGGACGGGCTGCGAATATTGGTCGTCCTGCAGCTGGTAAAACGGGAACCACCGATAACGAACGGAACGTCTGGTTTGTGGGTTACGTTCCCCAGTTATCCACCGCCGTCTGGATAGGAGACGACGCTAACCGCCCTCTGGGTAAGGGAACCACCGGAGGTGGCCATGCTGCCCCCATTTGGCGTAGTTTTATGACAGAAGCCCTCAAAAATGAACCCGTCTTACAATTCCATGCTGCCTCTAAGTTTCCTCGCCCCAAGGTTAAAGATAAAAAATAGGTTATTTAGATGAACAGGGGAAAACGACAAAAAAACCCTAATTACCGCCCCTGGTTTCGTCTTATTTGGCAATGGCGAGGTTCGGTCATTCCGTCTATTTTGCCTCGTGTTCTTGCCTGTGCAGTTTTTGCCTTGGGGATTACCATTGTTTATGATTTTGGGATTAATCTAGCTTTGCCCTTAGAAAGTGGTTTAGTCCCTAGTATTGTGTTAGGGTTACTGTTAGTTTTTCGGACTAATACCGCCTACGAAAGATATTGGGAAGGTCGAAAACTTTGGGGGACTTTAATTAATACCGTTCGCAATTTATCTCGTACTTTATGGGTCAGTATTAAAGAAAATGATAGCAGCGATCGCATTCAAAAAATAGCCACGTTACGACTGTTAATTGCCTTTGCCATTGCCACTAAGCTACACTTACGATCAGAACCAATTAATGAAGAATTAGCTAGGTTTCTACCCCCCAAATGGTACCATAAACTATGCGCCATGAATCATCCCCCCTTAGAGATCGCTTTTTGGATTGGTGATTATTTACAACAACAATATGAAAAGCAATCTATTAATTCTTATCAACTCACTGCCATGTTTAAACTATTAGATACCATGGTAGATGTGTTAGGAGCTTGTGAAAGAATTCTAAAAACCCCTATTCCTTTAGCTTATACAATTCATTTAAAACAATTAGTTCTACTTTATTGTTTAACCTTGCCGTTTCAATTTGTCGACGAATTGGGTTGGATGACTGCCCCCATTGTTGCCTTAATTAGTTTTACCATACTGGGGATCGAAGCCATTGGCATAGAAATAGAAGATCCCTTTGGTTATGATGCCAATGATTTACCCTTAGATCAGATTTGTTATACTATGGAAAGAAACATAGAGGATTTAATTACCCTTGTTCCTTGTGTGAGATATTTTGAAGATAATTTCACTCAATAGTCATTCTATATTACTGCTTTTAACTTACTGATTGAAATGAATTGGCACATTCCTAAAAATCTTTCTTTTGAAAACGCATTACAGTTAACTGAAACCCTACTAGAAGCAATGGTAGACAAACAGTTAAAAGACTATGAAATTGAAGAAATGATTTCTACTTTAGTGAGTAGTCAAAATGGAGCAAGGGGCTTTTTTGTTGTCTATTTAACCAGTAATCTTTCCTTAGCAGATAATCCTAGTCACGGGGTAATTAATGCTTTAAAAACATCCCCAGATATTGTTAGTGAACTCTTAGTAAAAAATCTGGTCATGTCTTCAGCGATGGCCATCACTCATCGTCGTAATAAGGATGAAAAAAAAGCAGAAGGTTCTGATCAAGTTTGTCAAAGAACTAGCAACTTAATTAAGCAAATGGATCTAGAAATAATTCAACAAAAATTAGAAGCTTTAAAACAAACAATTGTTAAAAATGAGGGAAGTTATCGGACTTTTTTGACAAAGTGGGGATACGATCAAGAACAAAAACAAAGAATTAAAAATAATATAGATAAATTATTATCTAATCAAAAATAAACTCTAATTGTTACCTACTATTGTTTGAAAAGATCAGTTATAAAATTTATTTGAATTGTAAATTAATGAAACTGTAAAAATAAGAAAATCAATCATAATAAGCTATTAATATATTTTTAAAACTTGAATTAACCAGATTGTCAAACTTAAAATATTCATAGGAACTTTATCGATTTTTTAAAGTCTAATGAATTTAAGTCTATAATTAAATAATTATGAAATGAAAAATAAATCCTTAGTTTCTATTGTAATAACTCTTCTTTTATTTTGTCTATTTCCTCGTTTTGCCGTAGCAGAAACTGTCTTAGAAAAAATCAAACGAACAGGAGAATTAAACGCAGGAGTGAGAAAAGATGCCATTCCCTTTGGTTATATTAATAAGAAAGGAAAATGGACAGGATACTCTGTTGATCTCATTCATTTAATTCATAAAAGATTAGAAAAAGAACTAAATCAACCCATAAAATTAAACCTGAGAGAAGCCACCATAGATAGTCGTTTTCGTATTGTACAACGGGGGGATGTTGATATTATGTGTGGTGCCACAACTATCACCCAAACTCGCTTAAAAAGAGTTGATTTTTCTGTTCCTTTTTTTATGACCGGCGCGCAATTTTTAGTCAAATTAAAAGATGCACCAAACTTTAATTATAATGGAAGTTTAAATAATATACCTATCGCCTTTTTACCAGGAACCACAACTCAAGAAATTATTCCACAAATTTATCCATCAGCCAATTGGAAAAATATAAAAAGTCGTGAAGAAGGTTTAAAAAAACTGCAACAAGATGAAGTTAAGGCGGTGGTGAGTGATGGTATTTTACTGTTAGGAGAAATAGTACAACAAGGTAATAATATAGAAGACTTTGTTTTACTGCCATCTCAACCCATTACTACAGAATTATACGGCTGTGTTTTACCTCAAAAAAATCCCCAATGGAAACAGTTAGTCAATCTAACCATTCTTAGCCCTGAAAATCGTACTTTACAAAGAGAATGGTTTAGTATTAATAGGGGAGAGTTTCCTTATATTATTGAAAATAATAACTAAATAAATGCAATAGGCAAGGTTAAAAGGATGATCTAATTAACCATTGCCACCCGCTCTAACTCCCCCTTTTGTGAGGGGGAGAACCCTTGCCTATTTCCCTATTCCCTAGTTAATTTAACCGGAAAAGACTCAATTTAGATAAACGAGATTTTTGAGATAAAGGAGCAGCCATTGTCGTAAACTGTTCAACTAATCTCGGTGCTAACCTTTGTCCCCAAACCCCTAGATAACTTTGCCATCCGACTAATATTTCTGGGTTGTTTTTTTGTAGTCCCTTGATTAAACTTTGGGCAACTTTTTTAGGAGAAACCGGTTTCATAAAGCGAAACCAGTCTAACCCTTTTACCATATCTGTATCCGTTAAAGACGGTAATAAGGCAACTACCCGAATATTATAAGGGGCGAGTTCCCCTCGTAAGGCTTGAGTAAAGCCTAATAGAGCGAATTTTGTGGCAGAATAAGTGGCCATGGTGGGGGCAGCTATTTTCCCCATTAAACTAGAGACATTAACGATCGTTCCTTGTTTACGATAGGCCATCCGTCTGGCAATTAATCGAGTCATCTGATAAGTTGCCATCAGATTAACCGATAATTCTGCTTGGACTTGGGATAAACTAGCACGGAGAAAAGAGGTTTGATGGGCAACTCCTGCACAGTTAACTAACAGATCAATGGGCCCGTGATTTCGCCAAGCTTGAGCGATCGCAGTGTTAACCGCCACAACATCCGTGAGATCCAAGGGCAAAATAATTACCTCTACCCCTAGGTTTTGGATGTCTGCGGACACATCCACTAACTTGTTTTCGTTACGGGCCACCAATAAGAGGCGTTTGATCCCATTTTTAGCTAATTCTAAGGCGATCGCACGACCGATACCACGGGAAGCCCCAGTGACTAAGGCAGTTTTTCCTTCTATATTCATAAACACACCTCCATAATGTCCTGTCTCGAAGTTAAGGTGCATCAATGGTTGCATCCTTTCCCTTCAACCAAACAGGATTAAAATATTGAACAATAAGCCACACAAAACCGCTTTCTTCCTCAATTAAGGACAGAATTAACCATTACTCTGATTTTTAGTACATTGTTTGTACAATTTAGAGTCAGCAAGTTCCTAGATATAATCATTTCCCCGATTCGACCCCATAGGAAAGGATTATAATGATTTAGGTTAAGAAGGGTTTTTTATCAAAATTAATGAAAAAATCTGTGATTACTCGGCAGATAGTAAGGATAATAAAGGTTTACAATTGTAGAGCATTGATCGTACGTCTCCTTTACGAGCGTTGACTAAAGCCGAACCCATCAACCATAGCTTAGCATTTATTTCAAGCAACGGCAATAAATCTTTACTTAACGTGAGTTCATAATAAGTAGTCAATTAAGTAACATTCCTCTTAAGTCCAGATTCGACTTAAATTAAGAGTAAACCCAGGCAGAATATCTTCTCCTGACAAATGTGTGGGGTTTTCCAACATTTCTACTTCTCTATTCGGGCGATAAATCTCTACTTGTCGCTTCTGTGGATTAATTAACCACCCTAATTTAGCCCCGTTGTAAATATATTCACTCATCTTGGCTTGCAGTTTGACAAGGCTATCAGATTCAGAACGTAATTCGATGACAAAATCAGGGCAAAGAGGAACAAAACCCTTGCGTTGTTGAGGGGTCAGGGATTCCCAGCGTTCTCTTTTTACCCAGGAAGCATCGGGAGAGCGATCGGCCCCGTTGGGTAACTTGAATCCAGTGGAAGAGTCGAAGGCCTCCCCTAAGTGTTCATGGGCTTCAAACCAGTTCCCTAGTTGAGTGCTAATACTGAGATTACGCTTACCAGATTCACCACCAGTAGGGGGATTCACGATTAATTCTCCTTGTGCTGTGCGTTCTAGTCTTAAATCGCGGTTAGCTTGTGCTAAAGACTCAAACTGACCTTGAGTGACTTGTAGGACTAAAGAACCTGGTAGTTCAAGGGATACTGTTTGGCTGGTAATAGGTTGGTCTGAGATCATCTCCCTCATTAGTAGGCTTTGTAACCCTGAGATATTAACTATTCTAGCTCTTTTTTAGCAAGCACTAATCATAGGTTAAGTATAAATTATTTATTGACCGTACCCTAGAATTAGGAAAAAGGTAAACCAATTAACTCATGAAAGCGATTCTAATGACAGCATCAGGAGATCCTGATGTTTTAACCTTAAAAGAAATTCCCCAACCTAGTATTAATAGTCCCACCGCCATTCTAGTGAAGCTCAAAGCAGCCGGGATTAACCCCATTGACACAAAATTAAGGCAACGAGGAACCTTTTACCCCGACGAAATGCCCGCCGTTTTAGGCTGTGATGGGGCTGGTATCGTTGAAGCGATCGGCTCTGAGGTGACAAGGTTTCAACCAGGAGATGAGGTTTATTTTTGTGCGGGCGGCCTCGGTAAAACCGAAACCGGTAACTATGCTGAGTATGCAGTTGTCGAAGAACACCGTGTGGCCTTAAAACCGACAACCTTATCCTTCCCAGAAGCAGCGGCTGCCCCGTTAGTCTTGATCACCGCTTGGGAAGCCCTTTATGATCGAGCTAGATTAACCCCAGGACAAACCGTATTAATTCATGGAGGTGCCGGAGGGGTTGGCCATGTGGCCGTTCAATTAGCGAAATTAAAAGGGGCTAAAGTTTGCACCACCGTCGGCTCAACAGATAAAGCGAGATTAGCCCGTCAATTTGGTGCCGATGAACCCATTTTGTACAAACAAACCGATTTCGTGCAGTCTGTATTAGATTGGACTGATGGTCAAGGGGTAGATGTTGCCTTTGATACTGTTGGTGGCCAGACCTTTTTTGATACTTGTGGCGCGGTTAAAGTGTATGGGGATCTTGTTACCATTTTGCAACCGGATCAAACTATTGGTAACTTAAAAGTCGCTCGCACTCGCAACTTACGCTTAAGTTTAGAATTAATGTTAACCCCGGCCTTGATGGGATTAAAAGAGGGACAAATCCATCAAATGTCTATTCTTGAACAATGTGCCACCTTCATCGATGAGGGAAAATTGACCCTACATTTAAGCCAAACTTTCCCCCTAGAAGAAGCGGTTGCTGCCCACAAAGCCCTAGAAACAGGGTCAAACACAGGAAAAATAGCCCTAACCATAGCTTAAGCCACTTGGGGTTCTAACAGGGAGCCTAACTGTTGAATCCCTTTTTTAAGATGGCGTGTCACCGTCATCGGACTAATACCGATTTGTTTGGCTGCTTCCTTGCGAGGGAGTTCGTTTAAAAAGACACATTCGATCGCTGCTTTGGTTTTCTCTTCAAGTTGACCTAAAGCCCGTTGTAATTGTAAGCGATCTTCTTCTAATTTTTGTTTGGCTTGATAGTCTTGATCTGGTAAGGTATCTCCAAAACTAATCGAACAATCCACATTATGACTAATGGTGGCATCTAAACTGACTAGGAGACGGTTTTGCAGAGCCAGTTGACATTCGTTCCATTCTTCGAGGGGAACCTCTAAAGCTTCAGCAATTTCTCGGTCGGTGGGAGGCCGTTTTAAACTAACGGTTAATTGTTTGCGTATTTTTTTGGCTTTGTTATAAAGTTCTTGCCAGCGTCTAGGAATTCTCATCACACTCCCTTTATCCCGAAGATAATGGAGCATTTCACCCCGAATATAGGGAATAGCAAAGGAACTAAAGGCACAACCCTGCTGAGGATCAAACCGTTCAATGGCGCGAATCAGCCCTAAATAGCCAATTTGTTCTAAATCTTCGTAAGGTTCTGAACATTGCCGACTAATGCGATGAGCCACTTGACGCACTAACCCTAAATTACGTTCTACTAATCGATTGCGTAATTCTAAAGAAGGATTACGGGCATAAGCACTTAAAAGTTCCATGCTATCTATATACTTCTTCTTAGTGGCTTGATTATAGTGGGTCATAGTTTTACATCCAAAATCGTTTTAAAATGGCAAAATAATCAGGAGATTAGGTAAAATTCCCTTGCTAACAAAACAGTATTTCCTCAGTCTCCATGAATGAGATATCTGTTAAGCACTGTTTTGAGGTTTACAATCCAACTAGGAAATCTTGTCTATATTTTCTTATTGTCCTTCTCAGAGAAATTCCCTACTATCGGCATTACACGGAAATCTTAAGCAGCACCCCAAAATGACTCTGAATAAATACGCAAATTGACCCTAGTGTACTTTACTAACTATTAATTTTCGGGAGACTTTTGCTGAAATAGCACCCCGAAGGCTCAAAAGATTCTCCGCTCAGTATTCGGTATTCTTTACTAGCCAATGGCTTCAGGTTTCAGCTATAAAATGTAAGTAGTTCTTCAAGTTATCTGTTGAATCAGTAGAGAGAAATGATATGAGTAATACCAGTAATTTTCGTAATGCCATCAGGGAAGCCAAAGGTCAAGCCCTAGTGGGTCCTAACGTGATCGCGAATGCGTTGCCCTTTGTTGGGGGTGGCTTAGTTTTAACGGCAGTGGGAACCTATGGAGGGTTAGGGGTGCTTCAATCCTTCCCCAATCTCTTTTTCCCCACTTTCTTCGTGGCCATTGTTTTAGAGTTAGGTCTCTTTTTTGTGGCTCGCAATATCGCTGAAAAAGGCAATAATAGCACCGCCTTACCCCTGTTAGCTTTGTATAGTCTCTTGTCAGGGTATACCCTCAGTGGTCTAGTCTTTGTGGCTCTAGGTACCCAAGGGGTAGGAATTCAAGGAATTGCGATCGCTGCTTTGGGCTGTGGCATCACCTTCGTGTTTGCCCGTAGTGTCGGCTCAAATCTATCCGATGAAGACGGCATGGCCCTAACCAAAACCATCGGTTTAGGTATCATCGCCCTCTTAGTAGTGGTGTTGGGTCAGTTCGTTTTTGCCTTATTCGGGGTTTATACCCCTAGTTGGCTAGAAATTGCCATTTCTGGTTTAGGGGTTCTCTTATTTGTTGGGGCTGCCGTGGTTGATTTTTATATTCTTCCCCGTACCTATCGGGATGAACAGTATCTTCCGGCTGCTCTTTCAATGTATTTGACCTACATCAATCTGTTTATCTTTATCCTGCGCTTACTCATTGCTATTAATGGTCGTGACTAAAAGGATATACATTACCCGTTAAGAAAATAGGGGAGAAAAGTTACTCATCATTTCTCCCCTTTGCGTTAAATTAGTAAAGTAAAGAAATGTAAATAAAATTAGTCAAGAAAAAATCCATGAGTGATCCTTCTACCCAACCCACCCAAACCCCTGACCTCGAAGAACCTAAATTTGGTTTTAACGACTATGCGGAACGGTTAAATGGCCGTGCTGCGATGATTGGCTTTTTATTAATTTTGGTTATTGAATATTTAACAGGACAAGGTTTATTGTCCTGGTTGGGCTTACAGTAACTAGGGATGATGACAGTTTTCAAGTTTCAAAAGTCATAAGAGAAAACCTGGATAAGGGAGGCTTAAATTATACTCCCTTATTTTGAGTCTAGATATTGGATAATATACGGAGACGTAACCTAAGTAAGATACCGTAAAAGTTAATCTAATCTGCGCAATTGTTACAGTTTATTTTGCAACAAGTAAGATAAGCTGAAATTAGAATAGATATTCTATAGATATAATTACCATGAACATTTTATTACCTCGTGTTCTCAGAACCCTTTACCGTAAAGAACCGATTTCTAGTTTTATTCTGGTGGTTGGGGCTGTCGATGCAGTGATGGGAGGAGTTGGTCAACGATGGTCATTATTTTCCTTTGGCCTGTTAATTGTTTCTCTCTCCATTTTGCTGCGGTGGTGGCAAGTGCAGAAAGCCCAACCTATTGCCACAGAGGATAAACCCAGACGTTATCTCCCTCCGAGTTCTTCAACCATGCCTTTGCCTTTGTTGACTCATGATAAAACCCGTCGTTAAGCAAAAAGTTCTCTAATAGATACAATAGGCATAAAAAATTACATTAAAAACACCCCTATTGTGCGATGAAGGATCACAACAGACGGAAACCACCAGTCACACCCATAGGACTGACATTAATCAGTTTAGTTCTTGTTGGCCAGGGGTGGATACTTCCTAGCTATGGTCAGTTAATTCGTCAACAAAGAGAAGCCTTAGAAGCGCAAGAAATTGAATCAGTTAACCTGGGTATCCGTCTAAAACATCGTTTCGTCGGTCATACCACTCCGATTCGTTCTTTAGCCTTTAGTCCCAATGGTCAAACTGTGATCAGTGGTGGGGGAACCAATGAACCGTTTTTGAAATTTTGGTCCATCGAACATGGGGAAGAGGTAGATACCCTACGGGCTCAAAGTTCAGCCATTTTAACTCTAGAGGTTTCTCCTAATGGAAAAACCTTAGTGAGTAGCGGAGAAGATGCGGATCTCCATTTTTGGGTCTGGCCCGACAAAGATAGTAAAGTTAGTTTTTTTGACCACTATAGTTATGTGTTAGATTTAGTGGTGACCCCCGATAGTCAATTGGTGATTACAGGGGCGTTAGATGGTCTTCGAGTCTGGACGTTAGATCCCCCTCATTTTCTCTATCAACTCGAAGATTTTGGTACTCCCGGTTATGCTTTAGCCATGCACCCCAATGGGTTTCTCGTGGCCAGTGGTGATGATAAAGGAATGGTCAGATTTTGGAATTTGAGAGATAAAACCATCGTCTCAACATTTCAGGCCCATGAGCAAACCATTTCTGGTTTAGCCATTACCCCGGATCAAAGAAGATTGATTACCTCTAGTTATGATAGCACCATTAAAATTTGGGACATGGCAACCGGTGATTTATTGGATACTTGGATCGGTCATAAAGGAAAAATTCAGTCCATTGCCCTCAGTCCTAACGGTAAACTGTTAGCTAGTGCCAGTATTGATGGGGTAAGATTGTGGAATGTGGACACCGGTCGGTTATTGCGTCATTTTAAAGATCATGCAGATTGGGTGAATGTGGTGGCTTTTAGTCCCGATGGACAATATTTAGCCTCTGGTGGGTTTGATAAAGTCGTGAATCTGTGGGAAATTTCCCCGGCATTTTATGAATCGTTGACGTTACCTCGGTTTTCTCGATAAATCAATGGCGCAAGATCAAAAACATCCCCAAGAACAACGCGATCGCCTGATTGTTAATGACTTATTAATGGGTGATCCCGATGATCACAATTTAGCCGAATTAGCAAGGCTTCGCATCCGTTATAGTAATTTTCCGGGGGCCCGACAATTAAGCCAAGATTTGGATTTAATTTTAGAACAATGGCAATTAAGCGAAGCAGAATTATTTGAGAAAACCCGTCAACTCCATGAAAAGGGAAAGGTTTATAAACGTGCTTCTAATGAAGATGTGCAGGATTGGACTTAGTTTAATGAAGCAGATAGTTGGCTGCTTTAATTCCTGATAAAACCGCTTTTTCGAGAGTCAGATGAATATTGTTAGCCGGCGCATCAGAAAAAGCATCTCCGGCGAAAACTAATAAACCAGGATTCTCTAAAACTAACAATTCTTCTCCATAAACGGTTTTTGGATGACTATACCGCCATCGATGGACTTGATAATCAAGCACTGTTGAACCTAACCAATTTGAAGCCGCATTTAATAATGTTTCGGCAATGACTGCCTGATCCCTATCCCAATAGGCCTCGCTAAATTCTGGGGTAGAATGTATGGTAACAGCACAGCCTTGAGGGGAAATGCCCTTTTTTTGATTACAAGCAATAGCAGCCACCGGAGAATCTTTTGGTGTTAACCATCCGGGTTCTGCAATTAAACTTGACCCTTCGAGCAAGGCTAAAAGGGTAAGACAAGGATAATAAGTCACCTCTTCGAGACGAGATTTTATCAACGAAGGTAAGGCAAGATTAGAAGTTTCCAGTAAACTCAGAGATTGAGGAACAGGAGGAGTCAGCATCAGACTATCTGCCTGGAAAGATTGCCCCGTTTCAGTTTCCACCGTCCAACCGGAATCATGACTTTTGAGGGAAACGGCTCGGGTTTGCCGATGAATCTCCAAGTTTTCAGCTAAATATTGCCCTAAACTACGATTACTGTTTTTACCTCGATAGCAAGGGGTTTGACCCTCACTTAATTGATTGGGCCATTCCGTGATCACCCCTTCAAGTAACCATTGATCCACCCATTCTTGAAACAGAGGGTCCGTAACGGTAAAAAACTGCATCCCATAATCAAAAACCCCTGTTATCTGGTCAGAGTCATGAATACGGCGTGTTGCTAGTCTTCCACCTATTCCTCGTCCTTTATCTAGAATCGTGACGATCTTTCCTTTTTTTTGGAGTATGTTACCAGCAATTAAACCCGATATTCCCCCACCAATAATGAGGCAAGATTGTACGTTGATTGACATTTGTAAGAACCAAATTCATTAACCCAAAGCTTGCTCAATAGCCGCTCGTAGTTGAGGATCATCAGGGGTT
>NZ_PRLH01000119.1 GCF_003013815.1 Cyanothece sp. BG0011
TCTTACAGTGAAAAGTTCATCAAACTGAGTGAGGGAGATAAAACTTTTGCAAGAGTGTACTATGAAACACTTAACTTACCAGGAGTAGATGGTTTGTAATGATCGTACTTTAATTTTTCATTTAGAGATTTTAATGAAAAGAGGTAAAAAAATTCCTGAAATTTTAATGAAAGTAGAGTTACTTGAAGTTGCTATATAAAGGAATGGACTAAAACAATGAAACAATTTGCTGTTATAGCTACCACTCACCCTGTTACTCAATCTGGAATCACAACAGTGTTAAGTCGTGAGTCTTTGGAAAAAGCAGCTAAAAGCATAAACGACGGTCACAGACCCTTACTTGGTGTTGAACATGATCGAACTATTCCGCCATTGGGAAAAATATTAGAAGCATGGGTTGAAAATAGAATTGATGGACAATACCAACTTGTAGTAATGCAAGAAATATTTGAAGAGACCAGTCAAGTGACTTTAGTAAATGGAATGCAACTACTAAGGAAAGAAAGTGAAACAGATCGTTACCCATTTGCCAATCCCTACAAGAATTCAGAATCTCATTTTACCCTATCATATGACTTAGCTAACTTTGAATCATTAGAATCTGCTAAAAATTTTATTAATGACATAAAGAATAGTTCAGGCGTAGATTTTACTGATAAGCTTTTTAGTAGAAGGTCTGCGATTCCAGAACCAGAATTCATTATCAATGTTATACAAACTATAGGTATTTTTTTGATTTCTCACAAGGTTATAGATAAAGCGGGTGATAAGATAATCGATTCAATTATGGATGATGTACCTAAATTTTATGCTTTGGTAAAGGCTCTGGTTGCTTCAGGAATTAAGTATGCACATCCAAAAAATAGACCCATTACTTATGTCTTTATTGTTTCCGATAATCCTTTGATTGAATTTATCGTTACTTCGGCTGATTCTAATACAGTGATGTCAGCGATTTCCATAGACAAATTGAAGCAAGCTATTTCTAAGAACATGGATATATATCAAAATCTAGGAGCAGAAAAAATTCAATATCTTCTAAATAAGCAGGGTGAATGGGAATTTAATTATCTATTAACGTCAACTGGACAGATAATTGGCACACATCAGGCTTATTCAAAACAAGCAAGAAAAATGAATTATTTAATAAACTCTTCTTTGTTAGAACTCAATGGAGAGAATTAGTGTGATCGCTGATCTTGTCGGTTGGGTTAACGAAAGGAAACCCAACCTAACATCTCTAAGATTATTGATATATCAACATCTTAATGCGAGTCAAATGCTATAATTATTATGGTTTAATTCTCCTAAAAAACTGTAATTAGATTAAAATTATGGAGACAACAAAAATAAATACTTCAAACTTATACGAAACGGATTACTTGCGATGGATAGAAAACAATCTAGAAAACTTGCGACAAGAGAACTATCAAGACGTAGATTGGGAGAATTTATTAGAAGAAATTGAAGATATGGGAAGACGTGAAAGGAGAGCTTTAGAAAGTAATTTAATTGTCCTTTTACTCCACCTACTAAAATGGAAATATCAACCCGAAAAAAGAACAGGAAGTTGGGAAAGAAGTATTTTAGAACATCGCCGACGTATCAAAAAAGCTTTAAAAGAATCCCCCAGTTTAAAACCCTATCTTAACAAAATTCTTGATGAAAGTTACCAAGAAGCCATTAAACAAGCTAAAGCAGAAACTAGATTATCTTTAGATACTTTTCCTCAACAATGTCCTTATTCCTTAATCTCTATTCTTGATGATCAATTTTTCGAGTAAATGTGATGCCTTGCTACATTTACATAAAATAAGTGTATGAACATTAACATTACTTCTCTGAATACTACAAAGTTTTAAAACCTAAAAATAGTTAGTATGGTATCTTATACGTTGGTTAATAGGTTTTATCGAAGTTGGTCTTACTAAAGTGCTATGCAATAAGTAATAGAACATAGGCAATAGTTCATTAAAAAGCTTATATTTATGTTACACAATGCTAACAATAGACAATTTTCAAAAGGATTTTGTTTGTCTTTTGCTAAGTTGATATAAATATATTGTGAGGGTTAGATAATTTCATGGTTTACAAAATTGCTTCTTGTGCCATATTAGCTACTGGATTAAGTCTAATCACTTCCTGTGAAGTTAAAGCTGCTTATATTAACAATATTGACGAATTTTACACCAGTTATAGCGATTACGATTTTTCTGAAGAACAACAAGATTTAGTCGAAGAAGTCTTCAATATTGCTCAACCTTTTTTAGGAGAAAATGGAAAACAAGCGGTAATCGATGCGGGTGCGATTCCTTTTCTTTTTCCCTTACAAGGCCATGGGGAACATTGGTTTTTACCTTCGGCTATTGGTTCACCGGCCGAGCCTAATCAAATAGTAGGATTTAACATTGATGAAAATAATCAAGTCGCCGGCCTTTTTTGGACCCAAAGCAAATATTCTCTAGAAAAATATGGAGAGTTTGTGCAAAATGTGGCTTCATCTCCTAATTCCGATGAGTTAGTAGATGATTACCAAGCACTCAAAGCGAACTATCAATTACCAACACCAACCATTTTTGATGCTTTTGGACACAAAGCTAACTGGCATTCTCACGAAAATACCACTTTTTACAATCTCGGCACATTAGATCCTAATGACGTTGAATTTACTCAATCTTTATTCGATGAGAATTTTGTGAGTAGTGTTGCTCAGGCTCTAGCCGATCCAAGCATTGTGGCAGCACCGTTTGAAACGGATCTCGACAACTTAGATTATCCTTTCTTCAATAGTTTAATGGTTCCTGGATTTTATATGATTCATATGTGGTTAGGAAGACACAATGAGACGGGTTTATTTGCCAATACCCATCCTGATGTTGCTCCTGATGCCATTGGAGAACATTTAACCTTTGAAGATATTTCCGACTTTGAAGATCATCATAATGGTGGACATGGACATAATGGTGATGGAGATATGCCTCCTGAAGAGTCCCCTGCTGAATCGATTCCTGAACCTTCTTTAATTAGTGGTTTGATTGCATTAGCTTTAATGGGTCTTACCTCCTTAAAAAGTAAAAACTGAAGTACCCTAATTTACAGTTCCCTTGGTTAAGGGTAAGATACTTCAGTCCAATCAAGCTATTCAATGGCTATCGGCTTAAGAACTAAACCCTTAACCTTTGGTTTTTTCTGCCCAAACTCTCGTAGGCAGTCCCCAAATATAGATAAAGCCTTCGGCGGCTTTATGATCAAAGTGATCATCTTCCCCATAGGTAGCTAAATTGGGGCTATAGATGGAATAATCAGACTGACGACCGACAATGTTGGCATTGCCTTTAAACAGTTTAATGCGAACGGTTCCGTTGACTCGTTCTTGAGTATGATCGATGAAAGCATCTAGGGACTCTTTCAAGGGAGAATACCATAACCCTCGATAGATCAAATGACTATAGGTGTCTTCAATGCCTTTCTTGTACTGAGTAACATCAGCAGTCAGGGTTAAACTTTCTAAGTCGCGGTGGGCATCAATGAGAACTAATAACGCAGGGGCTTCATAGATTTCCCGTGATTTGATACCAACGACCCTGTTTTCAATCATATCAAGTCGACCCACACCATGTTTACCCACCAGATCATTGAGTTGACTAATGAGGGCAACCGGATCTAAGGTTTGACCATTGAGACTAACAGGAATACCCTTCTCAAAACCGATTTCCACATATTCAGGGGTATCGGGGGTATCGGCGATCGCCTTGGTCATGAGATAGATTTCTTCCGGGGGTTCGGTCATGGGATCTTCTAAGGGACCGGCTTCAATACTGCGCCCTAGAAGGTTGCGATCGATACTGAAAGGAGAAGACTTCTTAACAGGAAAGTCTAACCCAAATTTTTCACCGTAGGCAATGGTTTGTTCCCGACTCATCTTCCATTCCCTGGCCGGGGCTAACACTTTTAAGGTAGGATTTAAGGCTAAGATTCCTAAATCAAAACGGACCTGATCGTTCCCTTTGGCGGTACAACCGTGGGCTACTGCATCAGCCCCGTATTTTTCGGCAGCCTCTACTAATAGTTTGGCAATGAGAGGACGGGCTAACGCCGTTGAGAGGGGATAACGACTCTCATAAAGGGCATTAGCTTTGATAGCTTTGAAGGCATAGTCGGTGACAAATTCCCTGGTAGCATCTTCAACTAAGGACTCCACAGCCCCAGATTTTAAGGCTTTGGCTTGAATGGGGCCCAGTTCATCTCCCTGGCCCAAGTCCGCAGCTAAGGTGATCACTTCGTCCACTCCCCACTCATGCTTGAGATAGGGAATACAAACGGAGGTATCTACCCCACCAGAATAAGCAAGCACGACTTTTTTAGCACGACCCATATAATTTTATCTCTAGCATACATCTCAAGGTTTATTTTACTTGAGTTAACTTGATTAAGTCATTAGTATGGGTCAAGAATACAGAACAATTTAGGGATCATAAATACTTTCTTAAAATTGACAACAGTTTAGCCAAAAGTAGTGATAATGAAGTATTGGTTAGTTATTTATGCCTGTCATAATTGCCTACAGTTTTCTGACGGATATATAGGGCAGGAAGTGTCCAAATCTACGCCTAACCAGATGGTTGAAATACCATGTATCAAGAGCAGTCGTTCTTGAGGGTAGGAAGCCTCAACTAGATTGCCTTAGCAATTAGTTGGGGTACTTCACAAAAGGTGTTCGTCTAACCAATCAAAGACCGATTCTAACTGCTCTTTATTGACTAAGCCATATTGCCAGAGAATCATTGGGAAATGGTGTGGCATGGCTTGTTCGTCTTTGAGAGCAAGGTTAAGAGACTCAGGGGGAATCTCTAAGTCTCGTTGCAGAAAATCAAGAAGTCTAGTTGCAGTGGGGTTCATAATTAAAGCAGGTTTAAAAGAGTTTTTGAAACAGATAAACTGGCTTTTGAGAAAAAACCACGATTACATTGAATAGCATCATTGTGTCAATGGTGTGTCAAGAATATGTCAAGTTGGTGACAATTTTTTTCGTGTCCCTAATTATTCAGTCATCAGTCATCAGTTATTGAAAACTGTTATTATGGAGACACTTAAGTAACTGTCACATTATCTTGCCGAGAAAAAAATATCAATTAAAATCACAGGATACTAAGTAACAAAGAAGCAATAGATCAATTGAAGTCGTAAATATTCAGCCTAGGGGCATAATAGTATTATGCCCACCATTATTTTCTGATAATGCCATTATGCCTAATCCATACCCAAATAATCCTGTTTATGGGTTTAACAATGTTAAACCCCTATCGGATGGATCAATTAATTGTGTGTTATTTTTATATTTGATAAAATACTTATAATTAAAGAGATAACTAATAACTAATGACTGATTTTAATCAAGAAAAATTATTATTTAACGCCGTTTCTCCTGATAATAATGCTATTCCTCTAATCTTTGCCTTTCCTAATGACTATACTGTGGGAATTACTAGCTTAGGCTATCAAATTATTTGGGCAACCTTTGCGACTCGTTCTGATGTTAATGTGAGTCGCTTATTTACGGATATTCAAGAATCATTACCAAAAAATCCAGAATTGTTAGGCTTTTCTTTTTCTTGGGAATTAGATTATGTTAATATACTTAATCTTTTAGAAAGTTTAAAAATTCCTTTTCAGGGAAATAAACGGAATAATAATCATCCTTTAGTCTTTGGAGGCGGTCCTGTTTTAACCGCTAACCCTGAACCGTTTGCTGATTTTTTTGACATCATTTTATTAGGAGATGGAGAAAATTTAATTAATGATTTTGTCAATGCTTATAAAACGGTAAGATATGAAGATAGAGCGACAAAATTAAAATATTTAGCCACCATTCCAGGTATTTATGTTCCTAGTTTATATGAAGTTAAATATCATAGTCCCGATGGTAAAATAAAATCCATTAAACCTATTGATAATAATATTCCATCTACGGTAGAAAAACAAACCTATAAAGGTAATATTTTATCTGCGTCTACCGTAGTAACAGAAAAAGCGGCATGGGAAAATATCTATATGGTAGAAGTGGTGAGAAGTTGTCCAGAAATGTGTCGGTTTTGTTTAGCTAGTTATTTAACTTTACCCTTTCGGACAGCTAGTTTAGAAGGTTCTTTAATACCCGCAATTGAACAGGGTTTACAAGTTACAAATCGAATCGGTTTATTAGGTGCTTCTGTGACTCAACACCCTGAATTTAATGAGTTGTTAGACTATCTTTATCAACCAAAATATGAAGATGTTAGAGTGAGCATTGCTTCGGTAAGAACCAATACCTTAACAGAAAAATTAGCAAAAATATTAAGCGATCGCCAGACAAAATCGGTTACTATTGCTGTTGAAAGTGGTTCAGAAAAAATTAGAAAGATTATTAACAAAAAACTAGAAAATGAAGAAATTATTCAAGCAGCCATGAATGCCAAAGCTGGAGGGTTGAAAAATTTAAAATTGTATGGAATGGTAGGAATACCAGAAGAAAATGAAGAGGATATTGACCAAACTATTAGGATGTTAGAATCCATTAAAAAAGCGGCACCAGGATTAAGATTAACCTTCGGCTGTAGCACTTTTGTTCCTAAATCTCATACCCCATTTCAATGGTTCGGTGTTAATAAAATAGCGAAAAAAAGACTCAAATATTTAGAGAAACAATTGGGTAAAAAAGGAATAGAATTTCGTCCAGAAAGTTATAATTGGTCTGTCATACAAGCCTTAATGTCACGCGGCGATCGCCGTCTTAGCAAATTATTACAATTAACCCGATCCTATGGAGACTCATTAGGGAGTTATAAACGAGCTTTTAAAGAATTAAAAGGACAATTACCCCCTCTAGATTATTATGTTCATCATGACTGGAAAACCGAGGATATATTACCTTGGGATCATCTCAATGGACCGTTACCTCCAGCCACTTTAAAGAAGCATTTAGACACAGCAATGTCCGTGACTCATTAATATTTAAATGGTTGGGTAACCTCTTTAAACCAGAGGCGTTAACTGACATCTTGAACCAGTACAGAAAAACTCAGCAAAAAAGACAGAAAATCAATTCTTAAGCAGTTACTGTCAAAATGAATTCTGTTCCCTGTTCTCCACGCCCCTACCCCCCCTGCCCCTAACCCCCCCTGCCCCCCTTATAAAGGGGGGTGTGGGGGGTGTGGGGGGTGTGGGGAATTATCGAAGGTGCAAGATGTGAGTTAAAGCGATCGTCTTAACAATACTCATCATTATTGTTAAACATAAGATGATACGATGGATTATTTGTTATAATAGTTTTGGTAAGATCAACTATAATTATTGATTGGAGGAGTTGCTCACCACTGTGTTCACTACTGCGAAACCCATCCCATCCCAAGCCTCGAATTCACTACCTAAAGACTTATTTTCTGCTATTAATGAGCTTAAGAAAGAATTAAAAGCGGTTATTTTGGCTCATTATTACCAAGAGCCTGATATACAGGACATTGCTGATTACATCGGCGATTCTCTAGGACTTTCTCAGCAAGCAGCCACCACAGACAAAGAGGTCATCGTGTTTGCGGGGGTTCATTTTATGGCAGAAACCGCTAAAATTCTCAATCCGGATAAATTAGTGTTGTTGCCTGATTTAGAGGCCGGGTGTTCTTTAGCCGATAGTTGCCCCCCACAAGAATTTGCCGAATTTAAGAGACAATATCCTGACGCGATTGTGGTATCTTACATTAATTGCACCGCAGATATTAAGGCCATGAGTGATGTTATTTGCACCAGTTCTAACGCGGTCAATATCGTTAATCAACTGCCGAAAGATCGTCCAATTATTTTTGGACCCGATCGCAATTTAGGGCGTTATGTTGCCCAACAAACACAGAGAGATTTAATTTTGTGGCAAGGTAGCTGTATTGTTCATGAAACCTTTTCAGAAAAGAAAATTGTTCAGCTAAAAATTGAACATCCTTCAGCAGAAATTATTGCCCATCCTGAGTGTGAAGAACCGGTGTTACGCCATGCTAATTATATCGGTTCAACGACAGCTTTATTAAAGTATTCTCAGCAAAGTCCTCAAGATAGTTTTATTGTGGCAACGGAACCTGGGATTATTCACCAAATGGAAAAAGAAGCCCCGAATAAGACATTTATTCCAGCCCCAGCGATGAATAATTGTGCTTGTAATGAATGTCCTTATATGCGGTTAAATACCTTAGAAAAGTTGTATTTGGCCATGAAGCATAAACAACCAGAAATTATCATGGATGAATCTATCCGAAAAGCTGCGTTAAAACCTATTCAACGAATGTTAGAAATGTCAAAGTAAGGAGTCAGTTATCACTCACCGGTGACCCGTTATTAGTGAATCGTTACCGGTGAAGGGTTCTTCGTAATTAGTTAGATAAGATAATACTAATGTTATTATTTAAAAATATTTTAGCCTTATTGCTTGAATATTGAACTCTAATGATTCTGCAATTTGTTCTGTATTTAATCCTATTTTGTGGCTAACCTTACACTAATTATTCTAATTGGTTTATCTCTATCTGTTCTGAGCTAAAATAGAATAATGCTATAAATACATACCTTACCAATGAACATCTCTCTTACCCAACAACAAGAAAATATAATTAAACGTCAAGTTCAAACAGGAAAATATCATTCTCCAGAAGAGGTGATTGAAGTTGCTTTACGATTACTGGATGAATACGAACAAACTGACGCAGAGTGGATAAAAGATATCAGACAAAAAATAGATGATGCTATTCTTGAATCAGAAAAAAGTCCTCCTGTTGATGGAGAAACCTTTATTAATCAAATTATAGATCGTTTCCAAAATATTCAAAGGTAATATCCAATGAGTCGTTATGTTATCAATATCTTAGCTACTCAGGATCTTAATCAAATAGCTGATTATTTTGCTGATTATAATGTTGAAGCAGGAGAAAAATTTTTTCAAGATTTTAATAAGAAATGTCAACAATTGGTCTTATTTCCTAAAAGTGGAAAAAGCTATGCTTATATTCGGAACGGTTTAAGAGGTTTATCCTTCAAAAATTATATTATTTTTTATCGTATTTTAGGAGAAGATATTGAGATTCTTAGAGTAATTAGTGGTCATCGTAATTTGTCTTCTATTTTTGAGAATTCTGATTAAAGTTTGTAAAATATAAATTGTTTATTTCCTATGCTAAGGATAAATTGAAATAGGATATTTCAGGGATAAAAAATAGTCTAACGATGGATTTTGTGACTCTTCATTGTGTTTCATTATCAACTTACCATAACGTTAGATTCTGTATCAGTAACGGTAAGTTTTCCTGAGACAGATGAGGTATTTTTAACAATAATCTCTACATCTTTACCTAAAGCTTTCAAAAATCGAATTAAATCATCAGTAGAAAATTTTAATAATTTTCCCTTTTCTAATTCTATTGCTTGAGAGAGTTCTATGGTTAATAATTTAGCCACATCTTCATGGGTTAATTTTTTTTGCTGAATAATTAAATTGATTTGTCTAGTTAATTCAGCTTTAGCTAACATTTCATCAGCATTTTCAAAGCCTAAGTCTTCAAAAATATTGCCACTACTAGGGTGAAAGTTAATGTCTTGATTCATGATTTCTCCTTCTGATTTAGATAAAGTGGATAGGAATAAATTACTATTTAACCAATATTTAATATTTAACCTATCCTTAATAGTTGATAAAAAAATTAAATCAGGGATTTATTTAGCATAATAAGTTTGATAATGTTGTTGAGCTTGTTTCAGTCTTCTTTTGACTAAATCCATTTCTTGTTTAGGAGTAGTAATTCCCTGTTTAGATTTTTTCTGAAAAGCGTGTAAAACATAAATGACCCCTTCTAGTTTAACAGTATAAACTGCTCGGTAGGCATTGCCATCACAATTTTCTACAATTTCAATAACTCCTGCACCTTTAAATCCTTTTAATGGTTTACAAGAACTATGTAACATCCCTGTTTGTGCTAGATACAAAGCGTATCCCATATCGGACTGTACTTCTTGAGGAAACTTTTTTAAGTTGTCAAGAGAAGTCCCCAACCATTCTACAGGTTTTATATTTTTATTCATTTTTAGTTTTAATATTATAATTTATAATTTATAATTTTTTTTAATATACTTCTATAATAGTTTGTTATTTCTTTTTATGGAGTGGGGTTTACCGTTCAAATGACTATTGATATTACTCTATTCCAATAATCTTAATAAAAAAGATTGGAGAATTTTACATCTCCAATAAAAAAATATAATAAAAATTAGGTTAATTAGCTGTTTTTAGCCGCTTTTACTCCTTTATAAACACCGTAACCGACTAAACCAGCTACAGCAACGACACCTGCTACGGGAAGTGCAACAGTTGTGGTGGTTGTTAGTCCTATTGCTCCTAAAATACCAGAAGCAGGAGTGGTAATTGTTGCCACTGTAATTGAACCTGCACCGGCTGCTGATGCTGCGGTTGATGCAATTGCACCTAAAGCTTTAGCGTCATCCATGATTTTGTCTCCTTAAAAATACTATTTTTTGTCAAAAAGTTTCTTTAATCCATAGCCAGCAAGTCCGGCAACTGCTCCTGCTGCTGCAACAGGAGCCATTCCTACACCAACTGCTGTTCCTGTAACAGCTAATCCCATTCCGCCGATAACACTTGAGACTCCAGCACCGCTTACAGCACCCGCAGCAACTGCACCTAAAGCAGATACGTCTTTATTGTCAATGGCTTTTTTGGCTCCATAAGCAGCAGCACCAACCACTGCACCGGCAGCAGTAACAGGAGCAGCACCGATCGCCACTCCACCAAAACCACCAACTAAACCCATACCGCCTACAGTTGCAGATAAACCAGCACCGGCAGCCGTACCACCAGCGACGAATACTGTTCCTTGTGCTTTGTCTTTAAGTTTTTTCTTTTTCATACTTGTTTAAAATTCCTAAAATTTACTGAGAAAAAACACACCCTCAATTATATTATTTACAAGATTATTAAATTAGTGATATTAATCACAACACTTTTGTGTTTTAAATCATTGACAAATTATCTAACATTAGTCACTATTTTGCATAAATTTTAGATAAAAAAATAGAAGTGCTTTATTAAACACCTCTACAAGATAATTATATTTTTTCAACAGAGCAATCGCCTATTTTTGTAAGGTGTATTAACGAAGTGTAATGCACCTTATTTAATATAATTAACTATTTAGATTCTCTGTCTTTAATATCAGCAAAAATATCATCAAGACTCATTTTATCTAACCATTGGTGACGCTCTTTAGTATAATCTCCTTGACCATGATAATATAGTTTTAAGAAGCGAATAGCATCAGCATATCCCAGTGCATCAACTAATGCTTTAAAACCCTTTTCGTTTAATTCCATTGGAGTCATCATAATTATATTCCTCAATCGTTTGATTGTTCCATATAAACTCGTAAAATCTATCTTTTATCACTCTATTCAGCAAATTATATCAAAAGAATTTTATTAAGAAAACTGGTCTTGTGTAACAAAATGCTATAATAAATATAAAGTAAACTATAATTCTTGTGTATTACTTTTTTTCGTATTGATGCAAAAGAGGATGTCATGTTAACCAAATACTTTCATAACACCTCCTTAAAACACACATCTGTCCCTAGACGGGGTTTTCTTGACGGTATGGCCTCAGTTCTAGATATAGGAGGGAGGTATAATAGTCGTTTAGATTATCGTTATCGTGTTCGTGTTCCTAAGCAAGTTCATTTAAACTCAGATGCTGAGGCTATTTGGTCTGATTGGGCAAAAGTTGGACTAGATATTTACAATGTAAGTTGTGAATATAAAGAAAAATAACAATATTAGTTATTAATTATGAGTATCAAAACCCCGACATCCAATAAAATAACTAAGCAAGGGAAAGAAGAAGCGGAAAAAGAAATCCGTGATAACAGGCAAGTTGTTGATTATAATACTATTGAATATCCAATTGAAGTAATAGTTGATAAATTTTTAGAAGGACAAGATGACGATATTAATGAGTTATTTATTCCAGACTATCAAAGAGAAATGATCTGGGATGAAAAACGACAATCTAAATTAATTGAGTCTATTTTATTGGGTCTTCCTATTTCTTATATATATGTAGCAGATGTTCCTGAAGAATTAACAGATGATAATAGTTTAAATGAAGATTTAGCTCGTTGGGAAATTATAGATGGTACTCAAAGAATTCGTACTTTAGCTAGATTTATGCACGATAAATTAGTGTTGCAGGATTTAGAAAAACTAAAAAAACTAGAAGGTTTCAAATTTTCTGATTTACCCCTTGCACGACAAAGACGTTTTAAAAGAACATCAATAAGGATTGTTCAATTAACAGAAAATACGAATGAAGAAACTCGTAGAGATTTATTTGAAAGAATTAATACAGGTAGTGTGCAATTAAATGCAATGGAGAAAAGGAGAGGAATTCGCAGAGGTCCTTTTCTAAATTTGATTGATGAATTAGCCAAAAATCAAGAATTCCTAGAACTCTGCGCTTTTTCAACAACATCAATTAAGTCAAAAGATCCTCAAGAATATGTATTACGATTTTTTGCTTTTCTTGATAATTATGATGATGAATATAAAGACTTCAATGCTCAAAAATTAACTGAGTTCCTTGATAATTATTTGGAAGGTATGAACAAGACTGATAATGAGATCATCGAAAATAGAAAAAATGAATTTTATAGAATGATCAACTTTGTTCAAAACTATTTTCCTAATGGGTTTCGTCAGCAAACTAAAACAACTACAAAACCAATTACTAGAATCAAATTTGAATCTCTTTCGGTTGGTATTGCTTTAGCGTTGCGACAGCAACCTAATTTACAACCTCAACCTAAGTCTTTACAACTATTAGAATCTAAAGAATTTAAGGAATATACTAAAGGGGATGGAAGTAGTTCTAAAAAGAAAGTTATTAAACGTATTAAATATGTTCGAGATCAGCTTTTAGGGTAAATCTAGTGGAAAGAGTCTTAGAAGATTTTAACGAACGAGCTAAAGAGGTTAGTGATTATTTTACTTTTCTTAAAGACTTAGAACAACAAAAAGTTAAGTTAATCAAAGATGGCAATATCTCTAAAATCAATACTGAATTAGAAAAAACATTAAAAGCAACAGGTTATTTATTGTTATATAATTTGGTAGAATCGACGATGAGAAATGCTATTGAGTTAATTTTTGATGAAATACAGACTAAAAATATATCTTTTGATAATCTTAAAATAGAATTTAAAAAATCGATCTGGAAAAATATCAGAAAACGTAATATAGATCAACTTACCACAGAAATTAGTATTCTAAGTCAACATATTATTAATGTAAGTTTTGATCCTAATGATGTATTTTCAGGAAATGTAGATGCTAAAAAAATTAAAGAAATTGCAATAATTTATGGATTTTCAACAATCACTGATTCTGAAACAAGAGATGGAATTGACTTATTATCCATTAAAAAAAATAGAAA
>NZ_PRLH01000164.1 GCF_003013815.1 Cyanothece sp. BG0011
TCTTGAATCAGACGGATGTAAAATTCTTTTTCTCGCTGACTATTCTCCTCATCTAATTCTCTCAATTTCTCGTATTGACTTACTTTGTTCTACTTACTATTAGGGTGTAAACATCTTCATTCTAAGCGCTAGCCTAAAGCCCGAAGTTTACCCGCAGCAACCACGATTTTATATAAGAAAAAATAGTCACTGCTGCGGAAGGTTATAATCCTTATACAGACTAGAATAGAGCTTTGTTCATAATGCCCTAAACTTTGCTGAATTTTCGTGCTGAAATTTGACCTTGATTTGGCAAAAAAATAGAGGGAAGCATTGGACTTGGCTTCCCTAAGCAGATGCTCTGAGCTACCTCTCCTACGTTTAGCATTCCCTTGGTCTTCGGTTCCCAGTTCGGAGCATTCTGAAAACTACAATCGGCAAAGGTAAGGGATGATGTTTGTCTAGAATACATCCTCCGAAAAAGCTCTAGCGGTCTTTATTAAGTTTTCGTGTTGGAGGATAACTAGATTGACTTGAGTACCGCTAAATGTCCGCCCGCAGCAACCACGTTTATTTATAAGAAAAATAGCTACTGCTGCGGAAGGTTAGAATCCTTTTCCAGACTGAAATAGAGGCTTGTTCATTATGCCCTGAACTTAGCCGTTTTTTTCGTGCTTGATTTCGATACCGATTCGGTAAAAAAAAAGAGAAGACATAGCTTCTCATTTCTAAAAGAATATCTCTTTATTATTCGTCTTCGTTGTGAGTTTCGGTGTCTAGGATGTTGAACCCAAGCATTTGACCTTGAAAGGTTCTATGCTTAGTTCGCGCCGCCGACCACTCGTTCCAAATCATTTTCAGTTCTAGCGGTATATCTTCCTGGATCAAACGGTCGAAGAATTTTTCTTCTAGACGATTGCACTCACTGACTAAATCTCGAAGTTTTTCGTAGTTGCTCATGTGCGTTATGGTTTTGAATACCATCCTCAGATGCGCTAGCGGAAAATCGATTATCATCCGCAGCAACCACGTTAATTTATAAGAAAAATAGTAGTTGCTGCGGAAGGCTATAATCCATACCCAGACTGAGACACAAGCTTGTTCATTATGCCCTAAACTTAGCTATTTTTTCGTGCTTGATTTCGTCGATGATTCGGTAAAAAAAAACCTAGCGTTTGCTAGGATAAGGTTATTGGATTAAGCATTGCCGATTTCAGTTGCAGTTGTGTGGGGGGCATTCTCGGTACTGTACACCCATGTATATCGATGAAAGAATATTTTCCTAATCGCTTCATCGGGAGACGAGGCGATCACAACGGTACTCATTGAATTGAATGGTTTATCTTCAAAATAGATGGGTTTGGTCATTAAATAACGTAAAGCACTCATGTATTTTCGGGATATAATTTCGCCCAGAGGTTGGTAACGTTCGGGTATGGGAGTTTCATTCATATTTTCAATTTAAGCCACGATTTTGTTTTCATCGTCAATAAACGCTAGTTTAAAGTAAATTAGTAGTACATCTATTCGTACTCTTTGTGAGTTTCAGTGTCTATGATGTCGAACCCTAGCAACCTTCCTTGAAGTTTTCTATGTTCAGTCCGTGCGGTAGCCCACTCGTTCCAAATGAGTTTCAGTTCTAGAGGTACGTCTTCTTGAATTAGACGGTTAAAGAATTTTTCCTCTAGGCGATTGCACTCACCGACTAAATCTCGAAGTTTTTCGTAGTTGTTCATTTGTGCTGTAGGTTTGGAACATCATATTTAATTGCGCTAGCGGAAAATCGATTATCGTCCGCAGCAACCACTATTTTCTATAAGAAAAATAGCTATTGCTGCGGATGCTTACGATCTTTATGCAGAGTGGAATAGAGCGCGGTTTATTATACGCTAACCTAAGCGGTATTTTCGTGTGTGATTTCCACGATGATTGGGTAAAAAAAGAGAAGACTCAGCTTCTCAGAAACGTACTTTTTATCGTTGGGGACAGGCTATTCTTAATCTCTTTGTTTCATAACCATAGCGAAATTATCATCGAGAAACATAAAATCTCCTGCTTTCGCTCGTCTTGTCCAGGCGGAAATTTTTTCCTTCTCTTCATCACTTGATGCTCGTTTAAGTAAAGATTGTCTAGTTTCTCCAGACCAAGCGAGTTTTCCGGTACTTGTAGGAAATAAGTAGGCAAAGTTGTAATTGGTACTCATAATCTTTTTAAGGTAGGATTCTTTAAGTAACGAGCGCTAGCGGATTAAGATCCGCAGCAACCTCTATTATCTATAAGAAATATTGGACTTGCTGCGGAAGCCTCTAAGCCAGTCATACTCTGAGTTTCTCCCATCCTTTTACGGCAGTAGGTTGGGCGTAACCTGTGACCTCTGTTTCAAAGAAAGCAGCCTTTGATTTCCCGATTCCTTTGAAGTCAGCCCAGTCTAAATGAGCATAAGGATTCTCTACTTCGGGGTAAATGGCAGAAATGCCGATCGCTTTTAGGCGTAAGTTAGCTAAATACTTCGTATAAGCTTCGGTACTCGCTTCGCTAACCCCTAGAATTTGCCCATCGAAGATGTGGTTAGTCCACTCAATCTCCCGTTCAACCGTTGTATGGAATAACTCTGTGATTTCATCCTCAGAATAGGAGAACTTTGTCTTAGCCTCTGTGATGAGCTTTTTGTACAAGCTCACATGGGTTAGTTCGTCCATGTTTATCTGCTTGATGAGCTTGGCACATCCTGCAAGCCGTTGACTGGATGCCAGATTGTAGAAGAACAGAAAACCTTGATAGAACAACAAGCCTTCTAGGAGATAGTCTCCAATCAGAGCCATGTAATAGTTTTCTCCGGTGGGGTTATTAGCAAGGTTTTGGTAATACCCGGCGATAAATTCACATCTCTCATGGAGTAAAAGATCCTGCTTCCAGAAGTCATAGACTTCGTGTTGTTCATTCTCTGGGATTATGCTCTCAGTAATGTACTGATAAGTCTCCCCGTGCATCGCTTCTTGCGATGTTTGCTCGGCAAGGCACATTCTGGCTTCGGGCGCTGTGATATATCGACTCAGTTCGGGGATGTTTGCGACTTGTACCGAGTCTAGGAAATTGAGATAACTTAAAATACCTTTCAATGCCCTACGTTCACCTGGAATCAGGTTGGCGTAGTCTAATTTATCTTGGGACAGGTCGGTTCGCTGAGGTACCCAGAAGGATTCCCTCATAGTTTGGTAAATTGTTCGTGCCCATCCGTAACGGGTTTCATTGAGATTGATGACATTGGTGGTATTACCACCCCAGAGGTGTCTATTTTCTTTGTTGTCCTTTCCAGAGGGGTTGAAGATTGGACTTAGTTTTAGTTCGGTGAAGGTCATTGGTGATCCTGGTTAATTTACTATTTCTGAGAAGTGTTAGCGTTGCTCTGTTATCTCCGATTGTGCTTTTTCAATCCAAGCAACAATCTTGCCGATCGCCTTCTCAGGTGTGCCCGTGTACTTTCTGAACTTTGTAGGAATTTTGTAGGATTTGCTGTTGATTTCGACGCTGACCTTTTCACCTTCTTGGTAGTACCGTTTCCCTTTTTGGGGATGGATACTAACTATGAAGTACAGCGAGTTCTCGAAAATCCCATTTGACCACTCGGCTCGGTCATCAAAACTTGCTTTCAGGTGAATTGACGACATTAAGTTGTCATCACATTTCAAAGAAGAAAACGGCAGAGGTGGCAGCGATTCACGAAGACTATCTGCGATCGCTTGCATCTTGGGCTTGACACCGTTGATGTCGGGGCGGTCTACGTCATGGATAACTTCTCTAGGCATTTGTTTACAGTCCTTTACTCGTTTGGCAATTTATTCCCCCTAACGAGCGCTAGCGATACAAAAGTAAGGTTCAGAAGTTGACGCTCTGCCGTTAAGCTGATGCTGTAACGGGAGATTCTGAATGAAGAATTACTTATTGGTAAGCGAAAGTAAGGATCTGTTGTGCTGAAATGTCCAACCCGACTCCTTTTCAAGTTCTACCAGTTCGCTATAGACCTCTTCATTATAAGCGATCGCATTGGTCAAATCGTTGACATCAGCAAGTACGCAGAACGCGCAGGACAAACGATGGTTTCCGTGACCCAAAACATAGGCAGGATGGGCGGGCCATCCCTCGATGGCATCCTCATCGGGAAGACCTCTGCGGCGATGCCATTCTTCGGTGGAAGTGCCACATTGGTTCCAAACTTTATCTAGGCTCCAGTCTTGAATTGGTAGCCAATTGAGGGATAACCGTGATTTTCCGTTATACTGCTTTATGGCTTCTTTAAACGGTAAATCCTTGTACTTAGTCGAAATAATTGTTTTCCGATAACTGAGACGAGTTTTCTTGGCTCTATTGGGCGATTCTTCTGCCCTTAGTCCTATAGCGACGACAGATAACGGATAACGACGAAGGTACTTGTCGATAGGAGCTACTTTCAGGTCACTGGTACAGTACCGGGCTGATGCCGACGACCAGAAGGGTTTTGTGTTACCTTGGGCTTTCAGCGTTTGATATCGCTGTCGCCAGTGATTAATCATGTCGCCTTTCTCCCTGCGAACAACCACCAGCGGTATATTATGATTTTCGGCGTGGGACTGAACGACAGTAGCCGTCTGAGTCCATTCAATCCGACCTAAATCTGCATGAACGGCAAAGACTTGACAGCACCATCCTCGGCGTTTTCGTTGTTCTGTCAGCCAGCTAAGCATTGCTTGACTGTCTTTCCCCCCAGATATGCTAATGGCTAAAACGCAGTCTTCTCGACTTAATAGAGCGTCTACGATATTTGGTATTTCTGGATCTTGGAATAAACTTAATTGATAGGGCATTTTTAAAATGGTAAACAGCCCCGCAATAAACGCTAGTTTATTCTCCGCAGCAGTGACTATTACTTATAAGAAAAATAGTCATTGCTGCGGATGGGTAAAACCCAGGTCGGATAACGGTTACAGAGTATAGTCGATGTCTCTGTTTATTCGAGCATCTATGTCTCCATTAAAGGAAAGTCGGTTTTCGCATTCAGCGAGGTTCTGGCAGAAATAGACATCGTTGCTGTATCCTTCTACTTGACTATGAACATCCTCAATTAGTGTCGGAAAGGGCGATTATAATGAAGTTTTTGAGATTGATTGTTGGCATACGTAGTTGCTCCTTAAAGGATGGCTATCAGGAAATGCGCTAGCACTAAGCCCATTTTCGTCGTAGTAATTAGTCAGGAAAAAAGTCTACGAATCGTAGACTCAAAATAAAAAGGACAAGCTGTAGCCTGTCCCTCGCTGTTTACTGTTTTGGCTTAGTCGCGTAATCAGCGATGCTCCCTCGGTAGAATATTTTCTGATACTCTATAAATGCCCTAGGGTGATATCGTTTTATCTGTGTCATATCGCATGGATCAATAAACGCAGGGGGGTCGAATAAAGCGGCGATAACTGCTTCAATTGAAGCATTTTGCCAGTCGTGATCTTGCCATAACCTATGGGGCATGAAATTAACTCCTTTTTTCCTAAAAGCGATCGCATGAAATGACTTCGTTCTTACTAAGTTCAAAATCACCAGTTAGTTTCGATATTTCTTTGGCTTTGACATTGAATATCTTCTCGCCACATTGAAGTTTCAATGAACCGTTTTCCTCTAATGTTTCCAGCGATAATTCCGATAGAGAAAATATTTGGTCAGGATACTGTTCGATATTTACGAGTACCATTGTTTGGTCTTTAGCCAAGTTACTTAAAATAAGCCAGCCAAAGCCAAAGAACATGAATAAAGTCGGTACTAAGCAGCCTTGGTTGTTCATGACTTTTTCTCCTCAAATTGCTTGTAGTTTATTCTCTAAAGACAGAGGCTCTAACCTTCTCAGGTAAAGCCTCTGGTAGCTAAGCTAGCTTAGACAAATACGCTGCTACCACCGCTTTGAACTTGGGTCAGATAGTCGGTTACTCCTAGGAGTTGGATCTGGGATGCCCCATTATCAATCACTAAGCCGAAGTCTGTCTGGATTTGAGAAGCCTGATTATTTCCTAATACCCAGAGACTATCTTCGTTGTCGGTGAAGTCGGTGATTACAACATCGGCGTAAAAGACTCGGAATTGGTCGCTGCCAGTACCGCCAGTCAATACTGCATCGGTGAACATCGTGGTCAGTTGGTCGTTACCATCGCCTCCGTAGAGAACAGACTGAACAGGACTATCATCAGGAGCAGAATAAGTGGTGAGGATATCGTCACCATCTCGACCTAGAATCCAGGAACCTTCTTGTCCCGATAAGATGTCTTTGGCATTGCTACCACCTAAGTAGGAGAAACGACCTGCGTTAGGAACGCGCGTTTGAACCCCGACATTGGCGTTTCCGAACTCGTAGTAGCTCGTCAGCCCTCTGGCATCAACTTCAATCGTATCCCAAGTACCTAAAACTGGGGTAAACACACCTTCATTGAGGCTTGTAATTTGTAAATTCATATTGGTTAGTAGGTTGTTTCACAATGAGAGAATTTCTCAAAATAAATGGCGCTAGCCCTACAACCTAAAATCCCAAATAGTTACCCTCCACGAAAGGCATAGGCTCGAATCGATCAAGAATTAATGCCTCAGTTTTTTCTGTTTTTATGACTAACCCCTGGTCGCTGAGTATTTGCCATGCATTAGGGTCTCCAATAGAAATGCGATCGCCTTGAGCAAAGTCAGTCACCATAATGTTCATGCCAACAGCGAAAAATATGTCATTGCCTTGGCCTCCGCTAAAAACACAGGAAGGAACAACGGTTTTGGCCGTGGAGAGTGCTTTTATTGTGTCGTTCCCATCTCCACCGAGAATAATGCACCTATCGGCTTCGTTGCCCGAAACTTGCAATGTATCATCTCCGCCATTACCGATGAGTAAGGCTCCACTATCTGCGAGGAAGAAATCTTTTTTAGGACTCCCAATAATCGTTGAATTAGGGCCAGCCTGTCTGACGATAGAACCGACCTCGAATGTGGCTTCGGATAAATTAAGTCGCAACGTGTTTTTATTCCCATCGATATAGGCTGCGACGTAACTTTCTGTGATTACGACGTAGGCATTTTCTTCATTTATTTCTAGGATTAAGCGATCGTCCATAAAGTTTACTTTGACTTTAACAAAAAAATAGCACCGTGAAGGTGCTTATGTTACTGGCTAGGTTTTTCGTTTTAATCGAAGAAGAGCCACTTTCGTTGGAAAAGTGAGAGTAAACTGAAATTCTGGATAGCTTTGGCTTAATAACAATGTAATTTGCGCCCTATTATTTTGGAGCTTGGATGAGTCAGAATTAGGTAAGTTGACAGTTGCCTGGATAATATTTTGGTCCTTTATTTGTTTTTCAACCTTGCACCAATCTGAGTAGTTAAAGCCGTGATCTACCATAATTTTACTAACAGCATTGAGTTGAGAGGCTACTGGATTGTCGAAGTAAAGCAAGTAGGCAGTTAACATAGTCGAGGCTAAAATGCCACCAAGGAGTATAAAGTCGAACCATAAAAGGGTGTAATCAAATATTGCCTTGGTAATAACTCCGATAAGAAGAGTTATTATCGCTCCTATCCAAAAAGAGAGGATAGTTGGTATTAAGTATCTCATAAGCGTTACTGAGTAAAATTCTGCAATAATATCGCGCTAGCTTCGAGCTTAGTCCTCGTAAACCCACAGGGGCTTTATTTCTGCTACCGTTGCCGTGACAATTTCTTGGAATTCTTCTTCGTTGGTTATCGAGGCTCGTTTTAGTTTTGCTCTGATTTCTGAACGGATTTCTTTGAGAAGATAGTCTGATATGTGAGGCAGGTCAATTCCTGCCAATTCTATGTGTTCTTTGCTAAGACTTTTGCCAGTGAAGTGCATATTAACTGAAGGTTGATTGGTCGTTTCAGTCAAGATGCGCTAGCATTGTGAAAAAAAAAAGAGACTAGCAAGTGCTTGTCTCGATAAGCTATAAAAAGGATATCAATGTATGATTCGATTTGTAAATTTATTGCTGCTCAATTCCCTGAAGATATGGCAAGATGGTTATTAGGAAAACCCATTCCTTTAACTGAATTAAAGCCATCAGAATTATCTTTAGAACCAATTCGGGCTGATAGTTTAATCTTTTTGCAGTCAGAGGAGTTAATTTTACATATTGAGTTCCAAACTAATCCTGATAAGGACATTCCCTTTAGAATGTTAGATTATCGGATCAGAGGTTATCGTCTCTATCCTCAAAAAGAGATGATTCAAGTGGTGATTTATTTAAAAGAAAACCGTTCAAAATTAGCTCGACAAGCGGTTTTTACATTAAGTAAAACACGCCATGAATTTGAGGTTATTCGTTTATGGGAAGTTCCTTCAGATATTTTATTACAGTCTAAGGGATTATTACCCTTTGCGGTGTTAAGTCAAAGCGAAAATAGAGAGAGTATTCTCAGACAAATTAGCGAACAAATTGATGAGGTTTCTGATAGGAGAGAAAAAAGTAATATTGCTGCTTCCACTTCTATCTTAGCTGGTTTAGTATTAAGTAAGGACATCATTAAACGTTTACTTAGAGATGACATCATGAAAGAATCTGTTATTTATCAAGAGATTGAAGAACAAGGAAAGCAAAAAGGAGAAGCTAACCTAGTTATACGTCTTCTTAATCATCGTTTTGGTCAAATTCCTGATGATTTATTGCCTAAAATTCGAGGGTTATCTGTTGAACAATTAGAAAATTTAGGAGAAGCTTTGCTAGACTTTCAAAGTGAAGAAGATTTAACGCAATGGTTCTCTAATCTCTAGAAAAATTAAAGCTGTAATCAATCATCAATCTGCTAATAGAATCAATTTGAGAGGCTACTGGATTATCAAAATAAACAAGGTAGCCAGTCCAGAGCATGGAGCCTATAAATCCAGTAAGTAAGGGGAAATTGAAGAAACCAACCAACGGAAATAAATTAACCTTCGTTTAATTTCACTGACTAAAAATCATGACTACTCAAGAACAAATAAACCAACAACTTAATCACCTAAACCAAGAACAACTTAACCAAGTTGCTGATTTCATTACTTTTCTAAAATTCAGAGAAAATTTAACTAAACCTCTAAAGAATATAGATAATATAGCCAAACTTTATCAAGAATTTGCTGAAGAAGACCGTCAACTTGCCGAAGAAGGAATCAATGAATATGCTGACTTATTAACCCAAGAACAGCAACTATGAATTATATGGGGTGAATGAGGAGGAGATTGCTATAATTGAACAATCAACTGAGAGATAAAAAATATGACCCAACAATTTAATGTTATTATTGAAAAAGATTCTGATGGTTACTTAGTCGCATCCGTTCCCAGTTTAAAAGGATGTCATACCCAAGCCAAAAGCTATGATGAATTAATCGAACGAATTCAAGAAGCGATAGAACTTTGTTTAGAAATGGAAAACGAAGAATTTGAACCTTTAGAATTTGTGGGTGTGCAAAGAGTAACCATCAAACAATGAGTAATATTCCAGCAGTTACAGGAAAAAAAATGATTTCAGCCTTAAAAAAAGCAGAATTTACCGTTGCTAGAATTAAGGGAAGTCATCACTTTTTAATTCATTTCGATGGTAGAAGAACAGTCATTCCTGTTCACGGTAAAGAAACCATTGGTAAAGGATTATTTGCTCAAATTTTACGAGATTGTGAATTAACTGTTGATGAATTTATTAATTTATTATAGAGAGAAACAGATGAGATTATGTACAAATTATATGGGTTAAGTGAGAAAGACATTAGTATTATAAAAGAAAAAAAAGAGCTACCCCTCGAAGGAGTAGCGTATTATTTCTAGTTGCCAGTAATCTGTATCGGCATGACTAACCCAAAGGTATTATATTCCTCGGAGGGCGATATGAACACAGGACCTGGTTGATCGCCTGTTGTTTCCGTGATTTGCATAGTGACAGTATCTCCGGGCATTGCTTTGAGGCACTGTTTATCGATGCCCATCTGTCGCTGCGAATTCTACCGTGTTTTCTTCGTCGGTATCGAAGTTTAGACAGACACCGCATAAAATAGCCTTGGCCATCTCGGTAGCTGCAGCGTATTTTGTTTCTTCAACTGCTTGGATTAGGTCATCAGCTTCTATGGAGACTTGTTCAATTTCTTCTTCTGTCAGGGAGTCAATCCAAGGCATTTCTTCGATATCCCCTTTAGCAAATTTTGCCTCCTTCCCTTTTTGACTTTTCAAGTGAAGATATTCTTCATCAGCGGACAGGGGTAATCGCTACCTCGTCCTTAAGGCTATTAAGTAAGGTGAGGAAATCTTTGCAATTCACCGCCACTTCGCC
>NZ_PRLH01000115.1 GCF_003013815.1 Cyanothece sp. BG0011
GAGGATCACTCGAACCGGTTCAACATCAAAGTCTCCAAGTACCACATTTAAGAATAAAGGGGTTCCTTGAGGCAGTTTCTCCTTAGCCACCTTAAAGCGGAACTTAAAGCCAGGGGTGTTGGGTAAAGTTGTGGGATCACCATCAGGGAAGGAATGGCCATAAGTCGGAGAACCCTGATAAGCGAAGGCCTTCCCTAAGAAGACATCAGTATAATCAGAGCCAGTGCTACCGGTATCTTCATAACCGTCACCCGTCAGGGAAGTACCTGTAACTTCAGCCTCAGAACGATTATCAAAGGGATCACCGCCGTCACGGTTACTAAACTTACCATCTCCATTCAAGTCAGGGAGAAAATCTTGGGTAGACAAAATGCCCACACCATCAACATTAATCTCATCACTAGACGCTGATTTTAACCCTTTTCCATCACCAAAGCCAAAACCATCAAAATCACCAATACGAATGGTACTAAAGGCTCCAGGAATGGGTTGATTGGGGTCACAGGGATTAGGTTCAGGGGTTATTTGATCGCAATTGGAAACAACAGCCACATTATCGATCACAGGACCCCAACCACTATCATCTTGACTGAGAAACGTTAAGGTTGTAGTAGGCTCTTTGGCAGTAAATGTCCAGGTTTTACCTTCATATCCCATGTTAGAGAAAGACTTCCCAGTAATATCAAAGGTAAAATCTTTCGATTCTCCTGCCGCAGAAACTTTTAGTTTCTTGATCGTCGGACCCGATCCGGTATTACCTGCTAAGTCGAAACTTACTTGATAGGTTTGACCAGGAACGGTACTAAAGGTTTGTTCAACGCCTCCGGCGGAGCCAATATTACCATCTAGGTCAATACTCTTACGTCCGTCTGTCGCTTCTCGGTCCCGCAAATAATCAACATCAGCACCGGTTACAACCCAGTTAGTGATTTTCGTTGAACCCACAGGCAAGCGAATAAAGTTGCTAGTAAATTCTTGTCCTAATTCAAAACTACCATTCTTAATTAAATTATCTTGGGAACAATCAGGGGTCGTGGGTTCCGGTGTGGGTTCTGGTTTAGTTTCAATAGATGCAAAGATTAAATTATCAATCCCTATGGGATCATCCCCAATCATCTCAATGGTTTTGATGCCTTCAAGCTGACTCAAATCTAACTTAGTCAAGGCCGCCTCTGCACCGGTGGAACTGGGAAAGGCTTTGCTATAAAGACTTTCTCCTTTAGCATTAGAAACTTTGACATTAATCCCTTGACCTGAATCAACATCAGCCATGTACAAGCAGAGATGATTGACAGGCTCACTAAATGTAATGGCCCGGCGATAGTTAGTGGGCCGATAAGCGCCTCTGCCACCCGGTTCGGTTAAAAAGCGACCATTAAAATTGGCTTGATCTGAGGCAATTACTTGGTTTGGCCCGGCTTGACCCCCAAATCCCCCTTGAGACGTACCCACTTCCAAGACTTTGAGTCCTTCAAAGGAAACGGTGACACCACCACTGGAAATAGGGTTAACGGCTCCATTTAGGGGTTCTGCTGTGTTGAAGTCAATGAGGGTAGCTTGAACCCCTTCTAAACAAACGTCTGGTTCCGTTGTGGGAGGGATCACTGCCGTTCCACCAACGGTAAAATTAGACCGAGTTTGAACATTGTAACCGCCAGCAGACCAGTTAAAATAACCTCTGACTTGATAATCCCCCGCCGGAAGACCATTAAAGGTGTAGGTTCCATTCTGTTTGCCTTGAGTGTAAAAATATTGACCATAACTGTTGTCGGGTCGAGTGGCAGGGGTAATGGTAATCCAGTCTCTGGCATTCCCAGGAAACCCTGAATATTCCACGATGATCTGCTCATTCGGTGCATAATTACTCTTTTGTGCCTTAGCAGTGGCTGTGCCTACGGCTACCGTGTAATCATTTAAGAAGCTGTTATGAGAAGGATGGGTTTGGGCCATGGCCGGTTGCCCCACCATCATCAACATTAATGCAACTGCCATCAGGATGACCTGAAGGCTTCTGAAAACATTTTGTTTCATGATTAATTCTCCAAAATAGTTAAGTTATTCACTGAAGCGATCGCCTCTTTTAAAAAAGCGATCGCCGATTGATTTAAGATCCAGGACAAGGAGTCAAGGGAATTTGTTTGGTACCAATTTCAGCGAAATCAAAGGATAAATAGGGTTCTGTGGGGGCATCAAAATCCACATCCAAAGAACCTACCCAATAGCCTGGTTCTCCACTGCTATCACCGTCGGTAAATACGTCAGAGAAGTCTAACGTGCCATAAGCGGATTGAATAATCCCGTCGTTAGTGCCTTTAGCAGAAGCGGTTAGTTCTTTTTTGAGGGTATTACCGTTAGCGGTTTTGAGAATGACCACCACGGGTTCAACATCATAGTCCCCAAAGATGACATTTAAGAATAACGGTGTACCTTGGGGTAATTTTTCCTTAGCTACTTTGAAGCGGAACTTAAACCCAGGAGTATTAGGTAAGGTTTTGGCATCACCATCGGGGAAAGGACGGCCATAAGTTGAAGAAGTCTTATAAGCGAACACTTTACCCAAGGAAAGATCGGTATAATCTGAACCCTCACTACCCATATCTTCAAAGCCGTCACCGGTAAGGAAAGTGCCTGTCACTTCAGCATCAGAACGGTTATCAAAGGGATCACCCGCATCACGGTTACTGATTTTTCCATCTCCATTGAAGTCGGGGAGATAATCTTTAGTGGACAATAGACCGGAACCATCCACATTAATCGAACCACCAGCAGCAGATTTTAACCCTGTCCCCTCTTCAAAACCAAAGCCATCAAAATCACCGATCCGGATGGTACTAAATGCCCCAGATATGGGCTGATTGGGGTCACAGGGATTAACGGTTACAGGCGGTTCGGGACAGTCACTCACAATGTTCCATTGGGCTGCCGCATTATTGGGGTCAGTAACATGAACCGCTACTGTGTCCACCTTGGCAGTGGGAGAACAGCCCTGACATCTGGCCACATACTTACCCGTATCTGCTTTGAGGGTATATTTACCATTGGATAACAACTGAGGGGTAAACTGGGCGGGTGCGATGGAAGGGTCGCTGACGTGGATGGTTAAAAAATCTCTCACCGTACCCTCTTTAATACAGCCTTGGCATCTGGCCACATATTTACCTGTATCGGCTTTGAGGGAAATCTTGCCATTTCCTGCATCTACCACTTCAAACTGGGAGGCCGCACCGAGGTTTGATGAATTAACATGAGTGGTAACGGTGTCACGAAGATTATTGACAGTTTGCTGACAACCCGCACAACGACTAAACCACTGCCCCGAATCAGCTTGTAAGGATATTTTACACCCCGGTTTGAGTTCCCCTGGTGGTGTTGGTGGTGTAACCGCCACAGGGGGTTCTTTATAGATAACTCGCCATTGAGTGGTTTTATGACCTCTTGCTGTTTTGGTCGCAGCCGTTGAAACACAAAGGTAATTGCTTTCACATCCACTGTAGCTAACATCTAAATAGCTACCATCGAATCCATTTTGTAAGTAGATGTCGTCATTAAATTGCACAGGGGTTCCTGCTTGTTTCCCTGTGACAGAAAGAACAGTCCACGTCCCACTATTTTGGTCTCTGGTGGGAGTTGTCGCCGTTGAGACACAAAGGGCATTGTTTTCACATTTTGCTCCTCTGGTGTCTAAATAGCTACCGTCGAATCCATTCTGCAAGTAAACTTTTTCGTTGTATAAAACAGGACTGCCAAGGGGTTTGCCCGTGGCCGAAAGGATTTTCCAGGTCCCACTATTTCCGTCTCTGGTGGGAGTGGTGGCGGTTGAGACACAAAGAACATTGCCCTCACATCCTGTTCCTCTAACATCTAAATAGCCTCCCTTATTGGTTCCGCCTAAGTCCCACTGATCAAACAAATGGTAATTGGTTCCATAGGTCAGGCCAGGAGTTGTTTGGGCCATGGCCGGTTGCCCCACCGTCATTAACATCAAGACAACGGCCATCAGTATTACCTGAAGGCTTCTCAAAAGGTTTCGTTTCATGATTCTTTCTCCAAAATTATTGAGTGATTCAAGGGGCGATCGCTGTTTGGTTGAGGCCAGCGATCGCTCGAATAAGAAACGGCCAAGATGAACGCCCTAATGTCCCTTGAAACCAATGAACCGTTCAATTTTTTTATTCGTTTCAATTGAATTCCAAAACATTTTATCATCTATTTTTTATAAAAATAAACTCTCAATATTTTTTAATTTTTTTACAAATCACTCAAAAGTATAAAAAGTATAAAAAGCATAAAAAGTCTCTTGAAAATGATTTTTAAAAAATATCAAAATGTTATTGATAAGATTGTTTTAAAACTCAATACCGTGCTATTATTGACTAGGAACAATGATTTAAGGCAATAACAAAGATGAAAAACTCTGCTAATCTATAGGTTTATCAAGAAGCTTTCGAGATTTTTCTTGATAAATCGGTTAGTAATTCAATTACAAGATCGAATAATAATTATTGCTTTAAGGAGTATATGTTAGAAAATTAAATGATAGGATGTGACAGACCAATAAAGAGAATGAATAGTTTCTTAAACGGTCATCAAAATGGCCGAGCCATTCCTTATTTGCCGCCATCAAACTATGAAGCCGAGGATGATCAAACCTATAAACACATGAGATATTTATCTCTTAGTCATGGTTGTGATGGGTTAATTCAAACCCAAAAACAAATCATTGCGGCAGGTCAATTAGGACACCATAGTACCTACAGTATTATTAATCCAGGGGTTTTATATCGAGAAGGGACATTTCAACTATTATGTCGTGGAGAAGCCGACGAAACGGTATGGTTTGGGGATTTTTTAGTGCATCAAGCCAGTCCCTTATGGTGTATCTTAGATGAGGATTTAAGGGTAAAAAATAGCTTTTTATTGCGTTATCCAGACTTACCCCCCAACAGTCGGCCAGAAGATTGGCGTTTGTTTGAATATGAAGGGAAACTGTACACCAATCATAGTATTTATATTATGATTGATCGTGAACAGTGGATTGTCCATTCTCGGCCAGGAATCTCAGAAATTGATCTGCACAACCGCACGTTAACCCTGCGCTGGATGTTAGAACCTCCCTTTGAACCGTCATCAGAGGAAAAAAACTGGAGTTTCTTCGTCCATAACGATGCTTTGATGTGCATTTATTCCTTTAATCCCTATATCATTTTAGAAATTGACCTAAAACGAGGAACAACCTCCAAAATATTAGAAGCCCATCCTAATTATCAATGGTACGACAAAGGAAAATTTGTGGGGAACAGTACAAACTTAGTGTCTTGGGATGATGAACATTACATCATGTTTATTCATGACTTCCTCGAACCGAAACACGAACAGCGCAACCGTGCATATATGCAATACGGAACGTTAATCAGTAAAGATACTTTGCTTCCTATCAGTATCATACCCCGTCCTTTAATGATGGGAGGAGATGAACCGGGAAGACACCCAGGGGTGCATTACACCAGTGCATTAGTCAACCGAGAAGAGGGTTTATATGGATTTTATGGACAAGGAGATACCCATACCGGCATTGTGGTTTTTAATAAAGATCACCTCAATGGGTTATTTGCACAATATCGACTAGACAAAGGAAAAAACTCACCATTTGGAACTATGAAAGGAATTGATTCAAGAAAAGGAATTATTTTATCTTACCCGGCTAGTGGGTTCAACTGGGTTCGTTATTGCATTGAACATTTTACGGGACTCCGTACCGCCGGTAAAACGAAACTGGTTAAAGAAGGGGAATTAGCGGTTTATCGTAGCCATTATGTGAAATATTCAGAGGGGCCAGATTCTTGTTTTTGTCCTTTTTATGATGACCACGGCAAACCGTTACATCAAAAGGTTGTCTTAGTTTTAAGAGATTATCGAGAATCTTTTTTACGGGCGGCCAAAGGAAAAAATATCACCAATCTTAAGGCAGAAAAAATTAGAAATGGTGATGTATTTGATTTTAATCAATACTTTGAAAATCTCAAAGCTTACGATGAATTTTCGGGTCAAAAATTACTGGTTTACTATCCTGAAATTGTTAGTGATATGTCGGGGGTCACTAGGATTTTAGATTTCCTAGAATTACCTTACGATTTAAGCACGTTTGATTTAGACTATCATCGTCAAAAATCCATTGGAATTTATGACACTCAACATAAGTCCCACACTCAAAATAATCTCTATGATTTTAAGTTTCATCAAAACGATAGTGACCCAGAAATTATCGAGGCGATTGAAGACTTTTTTACTAAAAAATATGGTGATTTAATTGAGAAATACTTAAGTTAATTAACAGAGGAGTAACTAATCATTAATCATGCTTATTTCCCACGAGTACAAATTCATTTTTATTCACATCGGAAAAACCGGAGGAACCAGTATTGAGAAGGTGTTATGTGACTACCTGAATATGGATTTTGAAGAAACAGAAAAAAATCCAGAAGGGGAGTGGTGGAAACATATCTGGGCTAGATATATGAAAGAATATATCGGGGAAAAAATCTGGAATGATTACTTTACCTTTGCTTTTGTGCGTAATCCTTTAGACATGATTTTGTCTTTGTATTCGATGTATACTCAATATCCAGAATATACAAACCCAGAAGTCTACCCTCATTTATATCATCCTTGGAACCAATATAAAGACTTTGAAGACTTTATTCTAGCTATGGGAGAATGTAGACATGAACCTGACGAAAAATGGCAACTGCAACTTGAGGAATTAGAGACCAAACATATCATGTATTTTTGGTATGATTTGGAGAATCTGCAAACCAGTTATTTAACGGATAGTTGGAAAGGCAAAGAAAATGGTGAGGGTGAAATCTTAGTTGATTTTGTCGGAAAATACGAAAATTTACAGGAAGATTTTCATATTGTCTGTGAGAAAGTTGGCTTACCTAAACTTGATTTAATTCATCACGGTGCCACCAATCATCAACCTTATGATCAAGTTTATACAGACAAAATGAAAGAGATTGTCTATCACCATTCTTCTCTTGATATCGAACGGTTTGGCTATGGAGATTCTATTTAATGAAAATCTATCTTATCCGTGGGTTTGAACTTTTTAGACTTTTTCGACAAACCCTGCTAATTATAATAATTATTCAACTCTTTTCTAGACTTTTTAAGCTGAAATGGTGACCGAGTTTGTGATAGTTTGAAAAGGTTATGAATTTCAGCTTTTTCTCATTGGAAAAAAACAAAACCTTATGATAGCTAAATGAGTGTTTTTTGCAGAGCAATATGGCTTTATTCTCGTTTTAATCTAATATGAGTATCATTGAAGGAGGCTATCATGGATATCATGGTCGAAGGCCCCTATCATCCCTATCTCAATTGAATCTTCAAATCGATGAAGATAAACTTTACGAACAAATGAAACAATTAGCTCTATGTTACACTTATCCGAGTTTAATTAGGGCTAAAAAAACCATTATCACCGCCGGTCAATTAGGAACCGACAGTGCTTGTAGTATTATTAATCCAGGAGCTTTATATAACAATAATGAATTTCATCTCCTTTGTCGTGGGGAACCCCATGATACTGTCTGGTATGGGGATTTTTTAGCTCATCAAGCAACCCCTTTCTGGTGTGTTTTAAACCATGATTTAACCCTTAAAAAAAGTTTCCCTCTGACTTATCCCAGTTTACCCCCCAATAGTCGACCGGAAGATTGGCGTTTGTTTGAATATCAAGGTAAACTTTATAGTAACCACAGTGTGTATCAACTGATTGATTCTAAAAACTATATAATTCGCTCTCGTCCCGGAATTTCAGAAATTAATTTAGAGAAAAAAACTATTAATTTACGGTGTATTTTAGAGCCGCCTTTTAAGGGATTTGCTGAGGAAAAAAATTGGAGTTTTTTTGTTCATGAAGATTCTTTAATGTGTCTCTATTCTTTTCAACCCTATCTATTATTAAAAATAGATATAGCATCGGGGAAAACCGAAAAATTTTTAGAAGCTAATTTTGATTATCCTTGGTATAATAAAGGAAAATTTATTGGTAATAGTAGTAATATTATTTCTTGGGATAAAGACCATTATATTTTATTTATCCATGATTTTTTAGACCCCAAACATGAACCGAGAAATCGCACCTATTTACAATATGGGGTTTTAATTAGTAAACAAACATTATTACCCACTAATATCATACCTAAACCCCTACAAATGGGAGGGGAAGAAAAAGGCAGACATCCGGGGGTTCACTATACCACTGCATTGGTGAATAAAGAAGAGGGTTTATACGGTTTTTATGGACAGGGAGATAGTCATATTGGTGTTATGATTTTCAACAAAGATACGTTAAATAAACTATTTAGTCAGTCTCACTTGAAGTCAAGGGGTAAAAGATTTTTATCTTATTTAAAAACAATGTTTCGATGGTTATTTGGCCAAGACTAAGTACAGGGAAAAAAATAAAAGTTTGTTTAAAGACTTAACTGTGAGGATTTTTTATAATTGCTTTTGTCTCTAATTCGTTTACCAATCACATCGGAACTGACGTTATAATAGTTAGCTGCTTGAGATAAACTAAAACTTAATAAGTCTTCTTTTTCTAATGAATATTGAGTGGTTGGTTTAATGGGTGAAATGTCAAGCACTTTGATAATTTCTTGGGCAACTGCTTTGGCTAATAAAGGAGGAACGGAGTTACCAATTTGTCGAAACCCATGCCATTTTGTCACATGAAATCGAAACCAATCAGGATATGAATGGAGTCTGGCAGCTTCTCTAACCGTAATACATCTAGGGGTAAACGGATGAATGGGACGAGGAGATGTATGAGCGCCACGATTACTCGGTGTCCCTGCTCTTAAGGTATTACATAAACCGTCAGGATGCAACTTTAAAAATCGGCTAACCGGTTCAATTTTTCCTTGAGGGGTATTCTTAAATCTGTCTATGGATGTTTGTGTATGGTTGGTTCTTAAACTAGCGGTTAACAGGGTTTTATTATAGTTTCGTGGGTAAGAATAATCATCCATGACCTTAGATAAATTTCTGAGCATCTTAACATAATGACTCGGTTTTCCATAGTTAGCCATTACCCAATCTTTATCCTGTAATTCTGGATAATAATTGACTTCTGGTAAATCTTGAATAGCATCTTTTACCGTTGGTGTTGGCGGAAGCAATAAGTTATCTTCTTGATTATATTTGGTCACAATATTGGGATAATTGGGTAATTTTAATCCTTGTTTGGCTCCCATTAAAAAAAGTCTTTTTCTGAGTTGAGGAACTCCATAATTAGCAGCATTTAAAATTTTATATTCTGTGTTAACTTGATAATGATTTTTAGCAAACTCGTCAAAAATTTCTTTTAAAACGTTTTGATGTTCACCCATGGCCATTCCTGGAACATTTTCCATGACAAAATATTTCGGTTGTAACTCTAAGACTAAGCGAATAAAATGCTTAACCAAAAAATTGCGATCATCGTCTAAACTCCGCTTTCCCATTAAGGAAAAACCCTGGCAAGGGGGACCACCAAAAACCACGTCAATGGGTTTATTTTTAATGGTTGATAACTCTCTAATCTGTTTAGCAGTTATCAGGGTGACTGAAGCACAAATGGTTGTCCAAAAGGGAAAATTATAATGATGAATCAGACAGTGAACCGGATCAATTTCTACAGCAGCTAATACATCAAACCCCCCTTGTTCAAAGCCTAATGTCATACCCCCAACGCCAGCAAACAAATCCACAGCAATGGGGCGTTTTTTAGTCATATTTTTATTAATAAGTTTAGCTTAAATTTCCAGAACAACTGGTGTATGATCGCTGGGTCTTTCTTGTTTTCTGGGTTCTATATCTATTGTACAATTAATTGCTTGTTCGTACAATTGATTGGTAAGATAAAGATGATCAATACGCCAGCCACGATTCCGTTGAAATCCCCCTGATCGATAGTCCCACCAGCTAAAATGTCCCCCTTCTGTGGTAAATTTTCTAAAAGCATCTTTTAAACCAATTTCTAATATGTTTTGTAAAGCTTCTCTTTCTAAAGGAGAAGACATAATATGATTTTCTTTCTGCTTAGGATTATAAATATCTTTATCTTCTAAGGCAATATTAAAGTCTCCACAAATACAGAGTTCATGGGATTCTTTTTTGACTAAATTATCTAAATAAGCTTTTAAAACTTGAAACCATTGTAACTTATATTCATATTTTTCACTGCCCACAGATGCCCCATTGGGAACGTATAAGTTAATAATACGAATGTCATCAATAACCCCTGAAATCACCCGTTTTTGTTCATCAAACCCTTGAGCAATTTCTTCTCCCACGATAGGGGTAAATCCTGTTATCATATCGGTCATGGGTTGACGGCTAAAAATAGCCACCCCATTATAAGCTTTTTGCCCATAAATATAAACATGATAACCCAATTCTTCAAAGGGTTCTTTCGGAAAATCTTTATCAATGACTTTGGTTTCTTGTAAACAGAGAACATCAATTGAATTATTGGTTAACCAGTCAATAACATGGGGCTTTCTAGTGCGAATCGAATTAACGTTCCAAGTAGCAATTTTCATCTTTTGTGAATCAATCTGAACCAATAATATGACAAAAAGAACAGCTATCAGTGGATAGTTTAAATGATAACGGGTCACTGATAACTGTTCACTGATAATTGAAATTAACCGGCATTGGCTAACACAGAGTTACCAGTTAAAAGTTCGATAGCAGCTTCATATTGTAAATCATCTTTTGTGCCAATTTGTTGATAGGAAATTGGCTCTTGAACAACAAGTTTATCCGGTTCAATTCCTAACTTATGAATATCGCTATGACTGGGGGTTTCATACTTGGCCACGGTAATGGCTAAACCGGCACCATCTGGTAACTCAAATAAGGATTGAATTAACCCCTTACCAAAGGTTTTTTCTCCCACTAAGGTTGCCCGTCCATTGTCTTTTAACGCACCGGCTAAAATCTCACTGGCACTGGCGGTTCCTTGATTGACTAATAAGACTAAAGGATCGTCGGTTAATGCAGTTCCTGATGCGGTAAAACTATCTTGTACCCCTTGACGATTAACTGTATAAACAATGGTCCCTTGATCCATCCATAAACGGGCAACTTGTATCCCCGCTTGTAATAGTCCACCGGGATTATTTCTCAGGTCTAAAATATAACCTTGCGCTCCTTCTTTTTCTAAATTATTAATAGCTTCGGCCATTTCTTGGGCCGCATTGGCACTGAATTGATTCAAGCGAATATAACCAATAGGAAGGTTAGGGGTGGGTTGATTTAAACTAGCAGTCACTGGACTCAAAGAAATGCGATCGCGAACAATTTTGACATCTCGTACGTCTGATTCTTTTTGATAGGGTAAAATGGTCAAAGATACGGTGGTTCCCCTCGGTCCACGCATTTTTGTGGCGGCTTCATCGAGTGTCAGAGTGGTGGTATCGATATCGTCAATTTTTAAGATGCGATCGCGGGCTTTGATCCCCACGGCTTCCGCTGGCGATCCTTCGATGGGGGCAACCACTTCTAAGTTACCTGTGTCAGGATTAATGTTAATTTGTAAGCCCACCCCTGACAATTCTCCGGCGGTACTCACTTGTAAATTATGATACTGTTCCGGTCTTAATAAACGGGTAAAAGGTTCATCCAGACTGGCTAACATTTCCTCGATGGTTTCATAGGTTTCTTCGCGATCGTCTAAAGGACGTTTTAATAAATCTTGTCTTAATAACCACCAATTTTGGTGGTTAAAGCTATCATCTAAATAAGATTGATTAACCAGTCGCCACGACTGCAAAAGTAGCTTTTGATTTTCTGTAAAAGCATTGGCATTGGGAGTCCAAGCAAAAAAGTTGAACACAAGGGAAAAAATAACGAGAAGAGTTACCCAAAATGCACGTTTTCTCATGAGACAAACTAAAATGTGAATGGTGTTGATTGCCTTAAGCAATTGATAAGTCTATTTCTATTGTGCCGAAATTGTAACAAATTGACAGGTGTATTGGGAATGGTTTACCCGGTAGGGGCTGAATATTATTTTTTATGACTGCCATCAGTTAATAACCAGACTGCCATTTTACCTTGGCCAGGAATATCAATTTCTCCCATTTTAGAAAATTGATAAAATTCTTGCAAGGGTTCATATAAATTTTGACTAATTAGAATAGAATTGGGTTTACCTTCTACCGAATTCACAATCATAAGAAAACGAGCAACTTTAGCCGTATTGCCAATTAAATTATAAATAAATTTTTGTTTACCTAATAATCCGCCAATCACTTCTCCTGAATAAATACCGATCCGAATTTCAAATTTTAGATGCTTTTCTTGACTAAACGCTCGCACAATTCTCAACATTTCTAGTCCTAATTCTATCACGGCTTTATCTCGATCTAATCGTGGCACAAATAAGCCACTAGCCGCTAAATAAGACGTGCCTACGGTGCTAATTTTTTCTACATCATGGCGTTGCGCTGCATCATCAAAGGCACTAACAATATCGTTTAAAAGTCCCACTGCTTCTTCGGCACTCATGAGATCACATTGCTCATCAAACCCGACAATATTGGCTGATAATACGGTGACATGAGGAAATTTATCAGCAATTTTTTCTTCTCCTTGTTTCAGTCGTTTAACAATGGGTGCTGGTAAGGTTTTTAAGAGGAGTGCATCATTTTTTCTAATTTGTTCGGCGAGGGCTTCTTTTTCTTCATCAATGGTTCTAGCCATCTTATTAAAGGCTCCAGCAAGTTGACAGAATTCATCATCAGATGGTACATTAACCACCACATTTGTTTCTCCTGATGTGATTTTTTTTGCCCCTGAAATTAAGCGATAAATTGGCATGACTAAACGACGGGAAAGCACCAAGGATAAAATAGTAACAATAGGCACTAAAATAGCACTGGTGACTAATACTCTTTTGCCAAAAATTTGTATCGGTTCAAAGGCTTCATTGACATAAATTTTTGATAAAATTACCCAGTCTAAACTATCCGCTAACTTTAAAGGGGCATAAGCAACTAAAGACGGAACACCGCGATAATCATCCAAAATCCCTAATCCTTCCTCTCCTTTAAGGGCTTTTTCGATAGAATTCGTTTTTATTTCTTGTAATAAAATGGGACTATTGTTGGCTTTTATTCTTTCAATTATTCTCTGGGATAAATTTTGTTTTTCTAGTTCTTTAAAATAGTCGTCAGGATTTTCAACTAAGAAACGAGATTGAGAACGTATTAAATAATCTGACCCTACTAAAATTGTTTCTCCTGTCTTTCCCAGTCCATCTTGTTTCCATTGAAAATTACCGGTTGTAATGCGATTAATTTCATCGACGGGTAACTGGAGTAATAGGATTCCAATTAAACTTGATTGTTTAAAAATTGGACTACCAATAAAGGCAACCGGTTGACCATAACTAGGACGAAAAGGGGTGAAATCAATAACCTCAAAGGCTCCTGGTTCTCGATTATTTTGTAGGGTTTCAAATAGATTAGCTGCCCCACTGTAGGCATAGGGACCATCTTTAAAGCTAGTGGCAAACCCGGTGTCTTTATGCACACTATAGACAATATTTCCTGTTTCACTATCGATTAGAAAAAGATTTTTATAATCAAATCTTGTGGTGATTAACCGAAAATATTTATGAAAGTTTTGATGGATTTCACTGTATTGACTTCCGTCTCTTGCCATGTCTAACCGACTTTTGTTTTCAAGATCATACGGATTTTCTACTAAATAGTAATATTGGAGATAACGAGCAATATTGTGTTTAGGAAAGTAACTTAAAACCGTCGGATTTCCATCTACATTCATTTGCAAGCGAGGAATAAATTCATTTTCATAGAATCGCCAAAGATCAGAGATCATGTTGCTAGAAAGTTCCTCGTTTTCTAATTGGTTAAAACTATCTGTTAAAGACTCCATCGCCTCAATAACTGTGGGATCTTGTGCTAAAGTGATGGCGTGATTTTTAACATAATTAAAGTAAGATTGAACTTGTCTAGCCCGAGAATTTCTTAATTCCGTAATTTGATAATATATATTTCCTAAAATGGCTTCTTTGCCACTGGTATAACCAACATAACTAATGACTAAAATCGATGCAATGCTGACAGCAAGTAACATTAACATTAGTTTTGATTGAATGCTTAATCGACTAAAAAATCTCATTTAGTTTTATGTTTAATGAATCCCTCTACTTTTCAGGTTAACTTAGACCTATCTCATCAGCCTTAAAACTTTGGTGAAACTTTATTTTTATTGATTATTGGTGATAGACCCTAAGAATTAAATATTCTAAAAAAAATCTAGAATTATCAGAATAATTAGCATTTCTTTGCTATAATAAAATGAATAAAGATAAATAAATAACTTAGGGAACTCAAAAAGAAGGTGTCAATTAATTTTCAGGAAATTATTGCTAAACTTAACGAATTTTGGAGCGATCGCGGTTGTTTAATCGTTCAGCCCTACGATACGGAAAAAGGGGCAGGTACCATGAGTCCCCATACTTTCTTAAGGGCGATCGGGCCTGAACCCTGGGCGGTTGCTTATGTCGAACCCTGTCGCCGTCCCACCGATGGCCGTTACGGAGAAAATCCTAACCGATTTCAACATTATTTTCAATATCAAGTATTAATTAAACCGTCCCCTGATAACATTCAAGAAATTTATTTAGACTCATTAAGAGCATTAGGCATTAAACCCGAAGATCATGACGTTCGTTTTGTAGAAGATAACTGGGAATCTCCCACCCTAGGAGCTTGGGGTGTGGGTTGGGAAGTATGGTTAGATGGGATGGAAATTACCCAATTTACTTACTTTCAGCAATGTGGAGGCATTGATTGTCGTCCCGTTTCTATTGAGATTACCTATGGTTTAGAACGCTTAGCAATGTATCTACAAGAAGTAGAAGCTATCACTAAAATTCAATGGAATGATCAGATCAATTATGGGGATATTTTCTTGCAAAGTGAAGTCGAACAATGCACCTATAATTTTGAAGCCTCTGACGCAGATTTATTGTTCAAACTGTTTGCGTTATATGAACAAGAAGCTAAGCAATTAATTAATCGCGGGTTAGTTTTTCCTGGATTAGATTATGTTTTAAAATGTTCTCATTCTTTTAATTTGTTGGATGCAAGGGGAGTGATTGCCGTCGCCGAAAGAACCCGTTATATTGGTCGTATTCGTAATTTAGCCAGAGAAGTCGCTAACTTATATTTACAACAGAGAGAACGGTTAAATTTTCCTTTACAAAAGTCTTAATCAAACTCTGGGGCCCATATTTCAGCCACAGGAAACTCCCAACCTGGGAGTATTTCGGGGACAGTAAAAATGTCGCCATCATGAAGGGTTATGGTTTCTTGATTGAGACGATATACTTCTATCATACGCTGTCTAGGATCAACTAGAACACCAACTATTGTCCCTAAACTTAAGAACTCTTCTATCTTTTCTCGAAGCTTTTTTAAACTATCATTTTTCGATTTTACTTCAAAGATTAAATCGGGAACAACTTCGGCATAATTTTCGGTAGTACGTTTTAATTTTTCTGCTTTAATAAAAGAGACATCTGGCGCACGTAAATCAGAATTAGGTAAGATAAAACCAGCGCTTGATCCGATAACTCTGCCTAACTTTCTCGGACGTACCCAGTTGCGTAAACGTGCAACTATTTCTGTGCCTACTTCTTCAGATTCTAACCCGGAGGGACTCATAATAACAATGTCTCCTTCTATTAATTCTATTTGATAGTCAGGATAGTGAGATTGGACAGTTTCTAAGTCTTGTATAGTAAAACTACTCATTTCTATATCTGTTGTTTTATTTGATTTGCTAATTATAGCAATTATTTTGATTAAGCATCTATAATACTCCCTAAACTTTTTAATAGTTCAAGCACTAAATAAAGGTCATTATTAGGATTAAAAAGAGAAAATAGTCGAGATGTTTTATAGAGAATATAAGAAGAGTGAACTGCTTTTAAAAATAAAAATTCACTACCATTACAAATCATCCCGAAAGTCGGTTGATCTACCGTTGGGTTTGCTATCATGTAAGCTAATGCTTGGGGAATAGCAGTCGTAACAGAAAAATCACTACGTTTTGATTCAATTACTAATAACCATAAACGATTTTTAATCACTAAAACATCAATACGTCCTTTAATCATTAATCCTTCATCTTCTGTCTTAATTTCTATGCTGCTTTCTGTTTCAATACGTAAAGGTGACTGATAGAAACCAGCTAAGTCTAATAAGGGTGAAATCACAACCATTTTTACACTATTTTCTAACAATGGTGGATCTTCAAGTAACGATAAAAAATTATTTTTGACTCTATCTAATGCTTTTTTGTCTTCTTTTATAATTGATGGATCTATAATAAAGAAGTTAGAGACTTCTTCAGCCATACTAAAATTATTAATATTTCTGTCCAATATATCCATCTTGTTGATTTTTTTTACTTTAATAAATAGCAATAGGATTACCAGGAGAACCGGTTGCACCCTTCATTTTTAAAGGAGCAAAAACAAACATAAATTCATAAACTTTATTATCAACTAATTCCTTTAACTCTAAATTCTCCATATTAGTAATGCCATGTTTAACCATCCATTCAATATGACAGTCAAAAGGACGGTTTGCATCTTCTCCTGGAACCGCTTCCGTTCCCCAAGTATCTGACCCTACCATAGCAATTTTTTGCTGCGATAAATAACGACAAGCGGTAATACCCGGACCGGGTTCCCCTGCATTAAAGAACTCTGTATTTTTAGCTTTTTCTTCTGCTGTTAAACTATCCCAATCTTGACCCCAATAATTACCATGTCCGGTGTAAAATAACACAACATTACCCTGTTGAATAGGTGAAATTTTTTCTTTTTTAATCGCGCCTTTGATATCATCAACTGTAATAATTCCAGGGTCATTTTTACCCTTTCCTGTGGGAACCGGTAACCGTTCAACCCCTCGATACCCAGCAATATCTAATAAAACGCCTCTCGTTACATAACCCTTTTGGGCTATCTTTTCTACGCCTAATTGATTTAACCCGTAAGCAGTGCCAAACTCCTCTAAAAAATTTCCATTATAAAAATAATTACCTTGAGATGTATTTACCCCAACATGACCTAAACCGTCGAATTGTGTACCGATTTGTCCTAATTCTGCAATCACATATTCATCATTGTAAACAATATTATTTTCACCTATTGGTCCCCCAGTCGGTAAACCTGGAATTGTCAATTAGTTGTTGATTATCGGGAGAACGAGTTTAACGGCTGCGATCGCCCCTTGAAAATCTCCTATAATCGCCCTTCCTTGAGCTATATCTAGGATCATTTGACTCCATTGCTTAATTTTGACCTGAGCTTGCTGATACAGGGCTGTATGGGGCTGTATTTGTCGAGCATAGTTAATGGCTTCATTTAACTGGGATGCTTGCTGCATACTTAGGGAAATTTTCCCATAGTCTAAAATTGTTGATTTTCCTGTATTTTTTGGTAATTAATGGTGTTAAGATGTTGACGAATTTTCAGAGACATCCACCATAAAATGACTGTTATTCCTAATATTCCTCCTATCCATAATAAGTATTTTCTAATAGGTGACTTTTGTGGGGTTTGAGTCGTTGTTTTTGATGTTGAAGAGACAGAAGATACAGCAGTAGAAATGGGTTTATTATTAGTTTCTGTCAGAGGGATATTTAAGGATAGTTGGGGCTTAAAAGGGGTTGGTGGTACTTTAGGTAAAATTAGGGTGCTTGTGGGCTGTTTTTTCAGGGGTTTGAGGGGACTTGTGTTGAATTTTAAAAGATAAATTTTTATTTTCTTGAGGGTTGACGACTTGCTTTTTTAGAAATGGGTAATAGGGGTTTATGGCGAACTTTTTCAGGACTAATAATAATGGGAAGGGCGATGGCTGGAAAATTCTTTTGATGGGAAGGATTTAATCTTTCTTTTAAGTAGCAGTCTAGCTTATGAAGGGTTAAATGATGACTATAATAGCGCAAGGCTTCGGTTAATGCACTAATAAAGATACTTTTTTTCTGCACTGATGCTTTGATAGACAGGGGAACGACAGGAAAAAAATTAAAGAAATGTTTTTTTTCTGAGCTAAGTCTAAAGTAATTTGTCCTAGTTTACCATCTTTTAAAGGGTTTTGTAAGTCTAGAATAATTAGTAAGTTTTGGCTGTTATATTGTAATTTTTCAAAAAGCGATCGCACTTTTATGGCGGTTTGGGGAATACTGTTTAAGTTACTATCAATAGGAAGTAAGTAGTCATCTCCTTGATAATTAATACCGTATCCTTGAAAGAAAAACCAACAATATTCAACTTTAATTAAACTATCATTAATCCATTGTAAAATGTTATCTCGGTTAGGATAAGTTGAACGTTTTCCTGGGGAGGGAGAGGTATCCGTTAGTAATAATAATTGATGGGATGGGATCTTAGCTTCTTCAAAGAAATAGCGATAAAGTGCTTGTGCGCTATTTTCAGCCCCGGTTAAAGGTTGATAATGTAAATAGTCTTCTATTCCGATACAT
>NZ_PRLH01000211.1 GCF_003013815.1 Cyanothece sp. BG0011
TTTTTTATAAAGTATTAGCGTTAATAAATTCCTCTAAAATGGGTAAAATATCATTTGTAATTTCATGACCCATAGGAAACTCATGATACTCAACTTTAGCATCAATTGCTTTTAATTCATCCCTAGCTTTTTGTGCCATTTCCACAGGAACCACCATATCTTTTTGACCATGAATAATCAAAATAGGTGGAATAGAAGCGGGTGATTTTTCAGGTTGAAACTGTAAATAACCACTTAAACTACAAATTCCTGCTAAGGGTAAATTAATGCCGACATCAAGGGACATTGCCCCCCCTTGAGAAAAGCCACTTAAAATAGTACGAGATAAGGGAATCCCTGTGTTGTCTTCTAAAGAAATTAACCAATCTTTTAATAATTGACGGCTTTCATCTATCCCTTCATATTGCCCCGTTTCTAGGGCATACCAAGCCAGTCCCCCAGGCACTTGTGGATGGGAAAAAGGGGCATTAGGAAACAATAATTGATAGTCCAGAAGGGTTAACATGGAGGCTAAAGGGGCTAAATCTTCAGCATTTGCCCCCCACCCATGCAACATGACTAAAAGATGTTTAGGTTCAGTATTTTTCGGTTTAATAGAAATGGTTTCTAAATACATAAAATTCTCATTTTTTGGCAAGTTCTGTGAGTTCCCAATGTCCCCCATCAAATATTTCTAATAATTGTTGATGGTATTGTCTTAAAGTGGGTCGATGTCCCACACTAATATAAGTGGTTCCCATATGGGATAATTCTTGATAGAGTCTTTCTTCGTTTTTCACATCTAGCGCACTGGTAGCTTCATCTAAAATAGCATAACGAGGCTGAGTAATTAAAATGCGAGCAAAGGCAACTCTTTGTTGTTCTCCTAATGATAAAACATTTTCCCAATTTTCTTGGGCTTCAAAATCAAATCTATCTGCTAAATTCGGTAAATTGACGGTTTTTAATATGTCTTTTAATTTTTCATCTGTTATATATTTTTCCGTATTAGGATACAATAATTGTTCTCTTAATGTTCCTAAAATCATGTAAGGTTTTTGGGGTAAAAATAAGATAGCTTCAGCGTCAGGCCGATAAATCGTTCCATTGCCAGAATTCCATAATCCTGCGATCGCCCTTAATAAGGAACTTTTTCCCGTTCCACTGGCTCCCATAATCAGTAAATTGTTATGATTACTAACATTTAAGGATACATTTTCAACTAAGGTTCTCTCAGAATTAGGGGGATGTAGAGTAACATTTTCTAAGGCAACATCAGACGCTTTGTGAGTATAAATAAAACTGGTTTGTTCCTTTTCTTTTTTAAATTCTTTGGGATCTAATGATTCATAAAATTCTCCTAAACGGTTGATACTCGCAGCAAATTCTGTAATATTTTGAATCTGATTGGTAATTAAAGATAGTGCGCTTAACACTTGAGAAAATGCCACACTTGCTTGAGCGATCGCACCAAAGTCTAATTCTCCTTGCAAGTACAAAGGAGCAATAATAATATAGGGAATTAAACGGGTAAAATAATTATACCCTAACTGAAATAAGGTAATAATTGATTGCCAAATAATTAATAGATCAAAGTTTCTAATAGCCGACATTAATCTATCAATAACTTGCCCTCTTTCTAGGGACTCTCCCCGATAAAAAGCAATGGATTCTGCATTATCCCTTACCCTCACCATACTGTAACGAAAATTAGCTTCTAATCTTAATTGATTATAGTTAATACTAACCAAACGACTCCCTACAATTAACGCAACCACAGTTCCAAAAATGGCATAAATCAATAGTCCCCATGTGAGGGCTTTAGAAATGGTGTATAAGATTGCAGAAAAGGAAAACAGGGTTAAAATTGAGTCGAGAATATCTAATAAAAAATCAAGGGTAACAGTGGTAAAGGATTTAATATCTTGAGTGATTCGTTGATCCGGGTTATCAACTTGTGTATTAATGGCATTAGAATCTAGTTCATAGTAAGCACGATTATTAAAATATTTGCCTAGAAAGTGCTTGGTGAGCCATTCTCGCCACATTAATCCTAGTTTTAATCGCGTATAACGGTAAATAACAATAATCGGAATAGCAGCCACTAATACTAAACCATAGACAATCATAAACTGCCAAAAAGTGTCTGCATTTCTTTCATTTAACGCCGTATCAATGAAACGAAAAGCATAACTTAAAATGACATTTAATCCGTTAACCACTAATAATAAAAATAGCAGTAATCCTAATAATGACCATTGTTTCCACCGATTGGCTATTTTTCCTTTTTGTGAGGCAAAAATAATCCCACTAATAACAATGATACCTAACGTAATATAGGGAACATTTGATTGTATAAAACCCTGAATAGTTCTTACCAGTCCCCCGGCAACTTTCCCAAAAAAATCAGGAAAGACAGCATTCGTCAATAAGGTTAGTCCAACCGTTAAAAAAAACGCGACACTAACCACCGTTAGAATTAATACCCCTAATAATCCTAAAAATATCCATGTATTTTTAGTGATATATTTGACCCTTCTCGGGGTTGTATTATTATCTTGTTGTCTGTCATCCTCATCACGGGGAGGGAAAAAATAAGGTTGCGCTGTTTCAATAAAGTGAGAAACCAGTTGACGATTGAATTGAAAACGAGGTTGAGCCATTCTATTATTTTAACTCGGATTATAGACCGTCTTTTTATTAGAAAATATGTTAATTTAGGTCAATTATTGTCCTATTTTACCTTAATGGGTTGATAAAAATCTCACTGTTATCCTATTTTGGACAATTTTCCGTAACCAAGGTTCTTCTTGTCTAGATTGAATCACAACCCATAAATTTACACTGATACAAAGCAGTGCCAAACCTAATAAAATAAAGCTAGTTGCTTGAATCACACCTATTATCCACCAACTCGCCACATGAAGGCATAAAATAAGGGCTAGAAGGGTGGTGACTGTCACCGAAGTGAATAACTTGAGGGGAGAAGATTTAACTAATATAAAACTCAAACTCAGTAATGTTCCCAATAAGTTTGCAGGAATTAAGAACGCGCATATACTAACACAATTATTTCGAGAAAATTCTCCAATAGAGATAGGATCAAACATTAATTTACCCTGCTAGATAATTTCGTTAATTCTTTTGATGAAATTACTAATATTGTAACATATTTTTACTCATCCTATCGTTAAGAATACTTGAAAATACTTTATTAATTTATTTATTTTTAATATTTTCAATGATTATCATATTAATTTTTCAATGCTATTTCTAATAATCATAGGTGGATTATACTTCTCCTCGTAAAAATGCTGCATCGACTTCAGGAATAGAAGGATTAATACTCATTCCTGAACCTAATTCAAACCCTGCTGGTGTGGTTAAACGGGGCCTAATTTGACAATACCAATGTAACTGAGGTTCTTCTGCTTTGTAACGGGCGGCTGTATTAATGACATAATTATAGTCAGGATTATTTAACTTATAATATAAACGACTTAAACTATCTTTCAAAATTTCGGCAAAAGCCTTTTTTTCTTGAGGAGTGATACTACCAAAATCTGCTTGATGTTCTTTAGGCATAATCCAAATTTCACAAGGAAATTCCGCAGCAAAAGGAACAAAAGAAACAAATAGAGGAGAAAGGGTTATTCTATCTTGTGACGATCGCATTAATAATCCTGTAATTGCCAAAGCATTAAATACTGACAAAATGAACCAAGTATTTGCTTATCAAGATTTTCGTCGTCAAATTCATAAATATCAAATACAAAACAGGGTGTCTGGGATTATTTGGCGGACCTGTACTTATCAAGGCCGATCAATTAAATACCCTGAATTACATAACCAACTCATTGCTGTTCCAGGGGATAAAGAAATATTAATGAAATACAAAGAATCTGTGATCACTTTTTGGTGGCAAATGACCAAAGGAATGAAATTTTGGTTATCGGCCCATCGTCGTCGTCCCATTTCTTATGATTCGATTCAAGACTTTATTGATGAGGTAGAATGGGCTGAAGTTGATGCAGGTAGAACCGAATTATACTTAGGATTATGTTGGGGCAATCCTCAAGAGTATCAATATCAATGGGCTAAACCCGACTCTGGTTGTCATCGTATCATTGCCGCCGTGGATCAGCCCAGTTCGATCAAAGTTTAGCCTTAAACAGGATTCATTCCCTGGGGAGAGAAACGCTATAATAACTTATGTTATTGGGACTATTTGTTAAACGGTCCTCACCATTGCTGTCATGACAGAACCTATGGCAACTATTCAATGTTCTAACCCTGAATGCCAAACCATCAACCCCTTACAGAACTTAGTATGTGAGAAATGTGAAACCCCTCTCCTCAAGCGATATCTACGCCCTTTGGGGGATTGGGTAACCTCATTTGAACAGGGAGCGTTAATCGATGAACGGTACTGGGTAATCAGCCATCAGGTTGTTTTGGATAGCAAACCTGGGATTCCTCCTGAGTTTAGTGAGGATATTCCCGAAAAAATTAGAAAATATTTAAGATTATTTCCATATCGTCTCCATCTACCCCAAATCTACACCTATTATAATCCGTCTCAAGAAGAAAATCACAGCCCTCAAATTGCCTTACTTGAATATGGGACGATTCCCCTTAAGGAATCAGGAGAGCCCCGTTATCCTGAATTATTACCCCCATTAACCCAAATCTGGACCGAGGCCAAGGATAATCCCCTACGACAACTCAACTGGTTGTGGCAAATGGCTAAACTTTGGCAACCCCTAGAAGGACAGCAAATGGTATCCAGTTTACTCGACACCTCTTTAGTGCGAGTCAATGCAGGGATGATTCAATTATTAGACTTTCATCCAGACGAACATAATTTTCACAGTGTCAAAGAGTTAGGCCAACTCTGGTTATCCCTGACAGAAGGAACGTCCCCCCTCATTGTTGATTATCTTCAGTCCCTTTGTGATTATCTACAACGGGGTAAAATTCCCCATCCTGATTATTTGTTGAGCTATTTTGACCCTGCCTTAACTTACTGTGGACAATGGTATAACAAAAAATATCAAATTTTTACCTTAACTGACTCAGGACCCACCCGTAGTCATAATGAAGACGCTTGTTACCCCTCAGCAGGGGAACTGGTGGAACCCTCCCCAGACCAACCCAACTTTACCATTGTTTGTGATGGGGTTGGAGGACAAGATGCCGGAGAAGTGGCCTCTCAGTTAGCCATCGATACCTTAGTTGAACAAATTCCTCAATTGCCAACGTTTAGTGAGACTCGCAATAGTCAACAGGGATTACAAGACTTAGCAGAAGCAATCAATCTCACCAATAATCGTATTAGTGAACGTAACGACGCTGAAAATCGTCAAGATAGACAACGCATGGGAACCACCTTGGTTCTCAGTTTAGTTCATGATCACGAGGTTTATCTAGCCAATGTGGGGGACTCCCGTATTTACCTGATTACCCCTGACAGTTGTCATCAAGTGACCACTGACGATGATTTAGCCTCTAGAGAAGTCCGTTTAGGCTATTTATTTTATCGAGATGCCATTAAATATCCCAATGCCGGGGCGTTAGTGCAAGCCTTAGGCATGAGTAATGCTAATTCTCTCCATCCTAATGTGACTCGTTTGATTACGGATGAGGATTGTATTTTTTTATTATGTTCTGATGGCTTAAGTGATTATGATCGAGTTGATCAATATTGGCATCTAGAAATTGCTCCTATCTTATCCCATGAAAAAGAGTTGCCTACTGTAGGACAAGAATTAGTTAATGTGGCCAATGGCAAGAATGGTCATGATAATGTAACGATTTCTCTTCTTTACTGCCAAATAAAATTAGCTTCTTTGGAACAAAGGCCTCTATCGATGGCAGACGTAGAAGCTTTTCTCGTTGCCACAAAAGAAGAAACTCAACCCACTATCGATCCTTCTGATGATCTATCTTCAGACTTACAGCCCACTGAACCCCTTCCTTCTCGAGAGGAGACCACAGAGACTAAAAAAATAAACTTCCTTCTTATTTTTGGTATTTTAGCAATTATTGTTCTTATTTTAGGTGCGGGAATTTATGGAATGTGGCAACTTCTACAACCGCCTTCTACTCCTATTTCTCGTCCTTCTCCTTCCTCTTCTGTGAGTTCTGAGCCTTCTCTACCTGAGCCGGGGGAACTCATTCAACTAACACAAGTTCTTTCCCTATCCGAAACCCCACAAGGCAATCAAAGTTATCCTGACCTCCCCTCGGACAGTATCTTACAGATTTTGCCCCAAGAAGAATATAAAAAAGTGATAAAGGTTAAAATTTGTCAAATCGCGGCTGAAACTTCTTCTTTCAAAGCTTTAGAGGGCAAAGAAGCCTGGATAGCAACCCCCAATTTATCATCCTCTGTTTATCAAACCTATGAAGGGAAGGTGTTAGGAAGTTGTACACAAGTGGCTCAATAAACATTAGGGAACAACAGAAAAAGCTACTAATATTGTATTGTTGAAAACTGTAAACTCAAGGAACTCTTTAAATAGAAAGCAAGGTTAAATGATTAGAATTAATTGACGATAAATTCTGAGATTTTGGCAATGAATCCATGTTATTATTCTTAGTTAAATCACCAGCAATCAACAAATTGACTAATTGTCTGTCAATCATTTCTGGATAGTTTTGAACAATTTGACTACAGTTTTCAATAAAGCTTTTTACCCAAGCTTGTAACCATTGTAGTTTTGTTGGACTTAACACAGTATCCAGTTCACCCTTAAAAGTAATTTCTGCAGATGTAGTCATCTCAAAATTATCTAACCATTCAAATAAAGGGCGAGAAGATTCCCAATATTTTTGGGTCATGGTTTTTCCTAAATAACGACGACTTACTGCTGTTAGATGATTGAAAATATCTAATAATTTATCAAGGGTAATTGTTGGAATATAGGTTCGTTTTTTAACCTTAAATACTGATGATTCTGAGTCATTAAAGCTCTTTTTTTTACTGTCTTTTATCTTCATTAGAGCAGTTTTTGGATTAAATGATGTGTCAAATCTAGTTTGATCATCATAATAAGCATCCTCTAATTTTGCTCCACTTAACTTTGCACTATTTAAGTAAGCACCATTAAATTTTGCTTCTTTAAAGTCACTCTTGGTTAAATAAGCTCCCGTTAAATAAGCTTCGGAAAAATCAGTTTGATAACAATTGGCCTTAATTAAATAAATTTTAATTAAAGAAGCTCCTTCTAAGTTAGCTCCTGTCAAATTGACTCCCGTTAAATCAGCTTCATTGAGATAGGCATCCCGTAAGTCAGCCCCTGTAAAATCTACTTCCCTCAAATTAGCATAACTGAGATCAACCCCGCGAAAATCCGTATAACTGAGATTGAGTCCTCTTAAATCTGCACGACGTAATTGGAATTCTTGGAAATTTCTTTGACCTTTTTCATATTTTTCTTTTAGGTCTATAGCCTCTTGACTTTGAAACATTCTCTCTCCTGATTGTGATCCTTGATCTCTAGTTTATCTTAAGTAAAATTGGATCTAAAAAATGTTATTAAAATTTACCCAAAAGTGTGCTTTACCAAGAAAAGTTTTAAGTTAGTTGAAAAAATCTCAGTAATTTTGCCGAAAAAGTCAATGACTGAACACACTTAAAAAATGGTAGATTATTGGTTAAAGAACTAATTTTAGTATTCAAAACTGGCCAGGAAATGTCAAGTCCAAAAATCACTCGAAATCGGTGAGAGCCATCACTCCATCCACCTAAAGTGAGTCCAGTCCTTTATCTTAAAGATTTCTATGGATTAGTAGGAACGGTTAAAGTTAAAATAGTAAAGAATTTATAATAAAAATTGAGCAATTAACCTTGATAGCTTCAGCTAAGTCGGTGAAAACGAAGGGTTTAACAATCCCATTTGACATTATTGTAGTCGGATCTGGGGCTGCTGGATTGTACGCTGCCCTGTGTTTACCCAGTCACTATCGTGTGGGCATCATTACTAAAGATACCTTAAAAACAGGGGCTAGTGACTGGGCCCAGGGAGGAATTGCTGCGGCCATCGCCCCAGAAGACTCTCCTCAATTTCATAAAGAGGATACCCTGAACGCAGGAGCCGGTTTATGCGATGAAAGTGCCGTTCAATTTTTGGTCAATCATGCTGGTACAGCTATTGAATCCCTGGTTGAGATGGGAGTCGCCTTTGATCGCAAAGGAAAACAACTGGCCATGACCCTCGAGGCCGCCCATTCTCATCCTCGTGTGCTACACGCTGCTGATACTACAGGAAGAGCTATTGTTAGTACCCTAACGGAAAAAGTTTTACAGCGACCCAACATAGAGGTTATTGCCCAAGCGATCGCTTTACAATTGTGGATTGATCCAAACAAACAATGTTGCCAAGGTTTAAGTGTTCTTTATCAAGGACAAATTCATTGGATTCAAGCATCAGCTGTTATTTTAGCCACTGGGGGCGGTGGACAGGTTTATTCTCAAACCACTAACCCGGCGGTCAGTACAGGAGATGGAGTCGCTTTAGCATGGCGTGCAGGAGCCATGGTGAGGGACTTAGAATTTTTTTCAATTTCACCCCACCGCTTTAACCCAACCCGGGGCGCCCCATTTTCTGATCAGTGAAGCCGTTAGAGGAGAAGGAGCTCATCTCGTCGATGCTCAGGGAAAACGCTTTGCCTTTGACTATCATCCGGCTGGAGAGTTAGCTCCGAGAGATGTGGTGAGTCGGGCTATTTTTCACTATTTACAAAGTCAAAAGACTCAAACCAATGTTTATCTTGATTTACGGCCGATTAAACCTGAAAAAATTCGTTATCGTTTCCCGAATATTATCCGCGTTTGTCAAAAATGGGGTGTAGATGTGTTTAGAGAACCCATTCCTGTGGCTCCGGCTGCCCATTATTGGATGGGAGGGGTTCAAGTCGATTTGAACAATGCTACTTCTATCGACGGTCTCTATGCCATTGGAGAAACCGCCAGTACAGGAGTTCACGGTGCTAATCGCCTGGCTAGTAATTCTTTGCTAGAGTGTTTAGTGTTTGCTGCTCAATTATCGAAACTTAATGTAAATTCCCCAGTCCCTATGAAAAAGACAGCAGACCTTGTGATGAATAACCACGAACAATGGGATCAAGAAATCCCCCAAATCAGAGAAATTCGCCAAGCTTTGCCTCAGTTGATGTGGCAAAGTGCTGGTATTTCCCGTACCCAAACCGTATTAAAAACAGCGATCGCAAAAGTGAGCTTATGGCAACAACAAATTAAGTCTTTTTCTGTGAGTGAACCGATTCTTAACTTATCCCCCAATCAATCAATTAAATTTGAAGGAGCTACTGCCCAAGCCTATTTACGGACTTGCTCTGAAACCATTAACCTCTTAGATATTGCTTATTTGATACTCAACAGCGCTTTATTTCGCACCGAAAGCAGGGGGGACATTATCGTCAAGATTATCCTCACTCTTGTGAGCAATGGGCAAAACATACTCTCGTTCGTGATCATCGTTGGTCGACAGGTGAGATTGACTAAAAAACCATGGTGCTAACAGTTTAAGCTATTAATAAGACAACTATTAATCCCTGCTTTGAAACCTATATTATGATTTACTATCGTTTATCTCTATTATTATTAATCTGTTTATCCTCTTTAAGTTGCCATTCTCTAAGTGGGGCTACCACTCGCCCTTTAATACTAGATGAAATCGACAGAAACGAAGAGATAATTGCTCAAGGGACGGCCAGTGATTCGTCTTCTGGGGCAACTTCGTCTTACGATCAGGCTATGCAAGCAGGGTACAAGGCCACTCAACAAAAAGATTATCAAACGGCAAAACAACAGTTTCAAAAAGCCCTTGAACTACGACCCAATGATATTTATGCTCAACAAGCTCTTCAAAACGTTGAGTTTTATTTAGCTCAACAAAGTAATCCTTTAAGTAATTTGACAGGCAGTGGTCTGTTTATCTGGTTTGGTTTATTGGTAGTTGTTGTGGCGATTGGTATAGGAATTTGGCTATTTTTACGTCGTGCTTCAACCTATTCTCAAGACAAATTTGAAGAAGAATTATTACAACCCCAGAAACAAGAAGAATTAGCAATCAACTTAGATGAGGATAGGAATTTTCAAGAAAACACCTCTATCAATCAGGATAATAAAAATAATGATCAACCAGAGATAAAAAACTTATTAGTCTCTCCTCAAGCCCATGAAATAGCTTCAGAAAACTCTTCAGAAGTGGTTTTGGAAACATCAGAAGTAGAAACAGCCTTACCGATTCAAACCCCCACTCGTATCCCTAGTGGAGATTCCCATCGAT
>NZ_PRLH01000029.1 GCF_003013815.1 Cyanothece sp. BG0011
TAATTAATCGTGTTTTATTTTCTATCCATTCTTTTAAAGTTGATAGTTCTAAACTGCGTCCATAGTTACATCTTAAGTTTGGTGCTTTGGTTAAATCAATAATCTGGAATTGATTATTATTTCGTAAAGAATTGGTTTGTTTTTTATCATTGATTAGAATTTGATCACAAATATGAATATTTCCCTCATTGAACTGTACAGAATAACCAAAATTATCACCTTGAGTAATCCGATATTTTCTTTCTAACTTGGAACGTAAATTATTTTTATTGATGTCTTCATCTAATGTTTCACCTAGCTGTTTCCATAATTTAGCAGCTTCTTTTTTGACATGAGATTCACTGCAATAAAAATTCTCTGCTATTTGATGATATTTTTGTCTTTGCCAAACGCCTGTTAAGATAGCTTCTTGTATAGATGTGAGATATCTTCCCGTTTTTTCAAAAATCAAATTATCAACATACTGTAAGGCATCGTTAATATTGTTCATAGCTATATACAAGCATAATTAATACCCTCTTCATAATATACTAAATCCTACCTTATCAACCATATATACTCAATTAGTTCCGAATAGGGGCTAAAATTGGGTACTAAATTCTATTATTTATATTGATCAAAGCCGACAATTATAGTGTAATTTACAAGAACAATACATTTTATGCACAACTTAAAGTTAATTGTAACGAAAGTAGGTAAAAGAAGAATTAATGTAGATACTTTTAGGGTCAAAATTTGACCCTATTGTATATTTTTAAAAAAGTATAACAGTAAAATTGATGAATATTTTTAATAGAATGTGGAAATACATAACTAAATTTGGACAAAAAACTCGATATAAGAAAAAAAATAATATTAATCAACACACTCATTGGATAGAGCTAGAAGATGTAATTAATTCTATTCAAGGATCTGTTAGAATAGCTAATACAAAAATTGAAACCAAATTATCAGAACAGGAAACAGTTACATACAATTATATAATTAAAGAATTTAAAATTGAGCTTCCTGTCGAGTTGAAAATTTCTCCTATTACTAGAAAAACTCAAGTACGTTTTCTGTCAGGAATTGAGAAATTTATAAATTCTAATAACGACAAAAAAATTACTAAGATTCAATTTTCGCTAGGGATAACACCAAGTTTTATTAATAAAAAATAATTAATCAGGGGATTTTGATACGATCAGGTTCCTGTTTCCTTGTCCTAAAATTTCATCTATCAGTACAATAAGTGCAATGTATGTTAAATCCCGTATGTAATTTTGTACTTATTTATTCTCGGCTTCTCATTGGGCATGATACTCCTTCTCTGGAACCGTTATCGCCTAAAAGCTCAATTAAAAGACGTTTTAACTGCATCTCCTGATACAGAAGAGTTATTAGGTGCTTTACCGGCATTAACCCTCATTAAAAGAGAAATTGTTTATATTCAACAACGATATGACCAACAGCAACAAGAATTAAATTTAAAACAGCATATTTTAGAGATTGCCCCGATCGCTTATTTACGAGTCGACGAAGAAAATCAATTATTATGGTGTAATCAACAAGCTCAGAGCCTATTACAGATTGATCGCTGGCAACCGGGACAAATTCGTTTACTACTGGAATTAGTTCGCTCTTATGAACTCGATCAACTCATTGAACAAACGAGACAAACTCAAGCCCCTCAAGTCAGTGAATGGACGTTCTACCCCCCTAATTATGTGTCACCAAAGGCCGAAAACCAGAATTATGAAACAAAAAGCCTAAATAGTAGTGCTGTGGCTTTAAAAGGCTTTGGTTATCCCCTACCCCAAGGACAAGTCGTGGTTTTTATTGAAAACCAACAACCCTTAGTGGAGTTATCCCGTTCGAGCGATCGCTCTTTATCCGATCTCACCCATGAGTTACGAACCCCCCTAACTTCCATTGCTTTGGTGTCTGAATGGTTAGAAGGTCGTTTACAGGACCCAGAACGTCGTCGAGCGACCCAAATGCTACAAGAAACCTACCGTCTCATTAATTTAGTCGAAGATTGGTTAGAATTGAGTCAATTACAAGAAAATCCTCATCAAACTTTATCCTTAGAACCCATAGAGTTAACAGAAATTTTGTTAGCGGCGTGGCAAGTGGTAGAACCCCTCGCCCAACAAAAACAAATTAATTTAACCCTTCAAGGATTAGAAAAGGTAGCATTTTCTGGCGATCGCTCTCGTTTAATCCAAGTTTTTATTAATCTTTTTGATAATAGTGTCAAACATAGTCCCAATGACAGTCAAATTATAGTCAATCTGATTGATAATCCAGAAAAACAAACCATAAAAATTAGTCTTTTAGACCAAGGAGCAGGCTTTTCAGAAAAGGATTTACCCCATATTTTTGATCGGTTATACCGAGGCGATCCCTCCCGAACTCGACAAGGGGTGAGGGTGACGGTTTGCGCTCAGGAAGCGGTTTAGGACTCGCGATCGCTCAAGAAATTATTCAAGCTCACGGGGGAACTATTACCGCCAAAAATCATCCCGATACTAAAGGAGCTTGGATAGAAATTTTATTAACCAAAAGCCCTTAAACCTTTGGTGAGTTCTTAACTTTTTAAGTCTAAATTATACCCTTCAAAAATAAAATTATGTTGCAATTTGTTGTCATTATGATCAAAACAACGTTATGGTAGAAATAGGATTAAATTAATTTTTAAATAAATATTACATATAGGTTAAGAATAGTGTTGTGACTCTCTCTTCTTCCGATCATTATCCCGAAAACACTCACTTTCAACGGTGTCTGAGAAGACTTGAACAAGAAGTATTGCGCATGGGAACTTTAGTAGAAGAATCCTTTCGACTGAGTCACCACGCCTTGTTTGAACGAGATATTGATGCAGCCCACAAAATTGCCATTTTAGATAAACAAATTGATCGTTACTATCGCAAAATCGAACTAGATTGCGCCACATTAATGACCTTACAATCTCCGGTGGCTCAAGATTTACGCTTATTAAGTGCGTTTATGCAGTTGGTCAGAGATTTAGAAAGAATTGGGGACTATGCCAAAGATTTAGGAGAAATAGCTATTAAACTATTCCCCTATGAACCCCACGATTGTATGAACGACATTGCAGCTATGTCTAACCATGCTCAAATGATGTTAGCCACCAGTTTAGTGGCTTTAGCAGACCTAGATGCAGGAGCCGGAAAACGGGTTAAAAAGTTAGACGATACCGTGGATGATGCCTATGAGCATCTTTATAATCGCTTAGCCCATCAGCAAAACATCCTGGGATTGCTCGAACCGTTTTTACTCCTGGCGTTGATGATTCGCCACTTAGAACGAATGGCCGATCATGCAACGAATATTGCTCAGCGTGTTTCTTATATTGTCACTGGTCATCGAGGCTAATTATTTTCTCACCACGAACCAGATCGTTTTCCTCTACACTAGGAAAGACAGATAATTTTAAACAAACTTAGAGATCAAACTGTGTTTAAACATAATTGGTTACTTTCTTTAGTGGTGAGTGTAGGAGTTTGGCAGTTCGCGGTTCCAGTGATGGGACAAATGCTTTTACCCTATACCCCTCAACTGAATGCAGAAGAACTGAAACAACAAGGTTTAGAAGTGGCTGAAGAAGCGGCCCAACTGATTCGCTTCCAACAACATGAGCTGGCCCTATCCCGGGCCAAACTAGCCACTCAGTTAGCCCCCAATGAATACCAACCTTGGTTTATTTTAGGAACCCTATATATTATCAAACAAGAGTTAGAACCAGGGGTGAACGCTTTAGAAAAAGCCCTCGCCCTACAACCTGAAGAAGTGGGAATTAAATTTACCCTAGGAAATGCTTACTTTCAACAAGGGAAATATCAACAAGCGGCCACGGAACTCGAAGAAGGATTAAAGATTAAACCCGATGTCCCTTCGGCTCAGTTTGACCTAGGAAATGCTTATTTTAAATTAGGGCGCATGGGAGAAGCGATCGCCGTTTATCAAAAAGCCATCGATCAACAAGAGGATTTCTGGCCCGCCGTTAATAATATTGGTTTAATTAAGTACGAACAGGGAAATATTAAAGAAGCCATTCAACATTGGGAAAAAGCCCTCGACATCGATCCAGAACAAGCAGAACCCTTACTGGCCTTAGGAGTCGCTTTGTATGTTCAAGGACAACAACAAAAAGGGTTTGAATTAGCAGAAAGCGCCCTGCAACTCGATAGTAGTTATGGGGAACTGCAACATCTTAAGGACAATCTCTGGGGAGAAAAATTACTCAAAGATACCCAAACCTTCTTTACCACTCCTAAAATGCAATCGGTTTTTAGTCAACTCGATGGGGCATCTTCTACCATCACCGGAAATGAACAACAGACTAGGGATCGTTAACTAACCGTTATCTATCCCCCAGGAATGACCCCTAGGGGTCTTCCTATCGAGGATGATTCGTTATAGTGGTTAAAATCTGATTAACAAATTGTTCATGATCCACCACCGGTTTAGAAATATAACCATCGGCCCCACTTTTTTCTAAGAAATGTTCGCGATCGCCTTCCATGGCGTGGGCAGTCACTAAAATAACAGGTAAATTAGCGGTTTTTGGATCTGCTTTGAGAAATTGGGTAATTTTGATCCCGTCAACGGACTCCCCTTGATAAACACTATGAGAAAGAGACACATCCATCAAAATAATATCCACTTCCCCTCCTTGAGCAATTTTCATCACTTCCTCTACGTCTTCTGTCCCTTTAACAGTTAAACCCCCTCGTTTGGTGAGAATTTTTGAGAAGACGCGAAGATTAATGGGATCATCTTCTACAATCAAAACTGTGGTCATAGGTATTTATTCAACCTCTTGTTATTCTTGGGAAAAATTCTCAGACTCTAGTTTATTTTACCCAGATGACAGGGTTAACATAACAATCGTCATTAATTAGACTTTGACAAAAAGTGTTTAACAGTTTCATTAAACGCTGAGGGTTCCACTAAAAAAGCCCAATGATTGCCAGGAACTTCTACAATTTCTAACTGTTTTAAATAAGTTTTATAGGGTTTCAGTTGCCAGGCGGTTCGATTCAGTCCTTTTTCGGGTTTAATAAATAAGGTAGGAATATTAATGTCTTGAGTGAGTCCTGCATATTTCATCACTTCTTCAAAAATTTCATCTCTGGCTTGTTTAATAAATTTACTCCCCCATTTCCCTTCTTCTTTTTCTTCCATTCCTAACTTAAAGACTTGCTGCTGTAAAGGAGTCCAACCTTGATATTGCTTCAATCCACGGGCCAAGGTTTCTGCTTCTTCGTAGCTGTTGAATGGCCCAATTACTTTTAAAAAGGGTAAGGTTTTGTAGAGAATGGGAAACGTTAGTTTAAACCATGAAGGCATTTTATCAATAAAAAAAGGATCAATTAAAATCAAATCCTTGAATCTTTCTGGTTGTTGTGTTGCCCAAATAGTTGCGAGTTTAGCCGACCAAGAATGAGATATAATATGAGCAGATGACCAACCTAAATAATTCATCAATTGGTTTAAATCGGCAATATAATCCGAAAATTTGTAGCCTGTTTTCGGTTTACCACTGTCTCCATGACCTCGAAGATCCGGGGCAACAATATGATAATCTTCGGCTAAATAATCCCCTAAACTAGACCAGACAAGGGCATGATCCACTAACCCGTGTAATAATAATAAAGGTTTTGTCCCTTGATTCCATTCTAGATAGGACAATTCCACTTGAGATAATTGAATAACTTTACGTTCAACCATTTACAAGATACATTCGACTAACGGTTTAAATAAAGAGACAAACTCAGACTGATTAACTACTAAAGAAGGGATGGATTTGTTGCCATAATTTTCACCTATGGTCAAAGGAAAGAGATCCCTATCTTTTAAGAACAGAAAGCTGCCTCCGGCTGCTTGAACAATGACCCAAACCGCCGCAATATCCCAAACTTTAGGGGTTGCTTCCACGCCGCCCACGGCAGCCCCAGAAGCCACTAATAATAGATTATAACTAGCGACACCAATCATCCGAATTTTACAAGGAAACGGCTTTTGTAAGACCTTGAGACTACGGGCGCAGAGATTAAATAAATGACTGTTTGTCGGGGTGTCTTCACTGGTGGTAATAGGTTGACCGTTGCAATAGGCCCCTGTGGGACCTGTTAACCCTGAGTCTCCGTACCAATAACCGTAAAAAGACTGTTTGAGGGGGGGAAGGTAGACAAACCCAAAGACGGGGGTTCCACGGTAGAGTAAACCCAGAGAAATGGCCCAAATGGGAACCCCTCTGGTAAAGTTGGTGGTTCCGTCGATGGGATCAACGATCCAACACCAATCTTGATCCGGAAAAATATGAGTGGTTTCTTCGGTTAAGATTCCATGACTGGGAAATTGTGAGGCGATCGCCTCTCGAATGGTTTGATCGGCCCAGCGATCGGCTGATGTCACCAGAGAACCATCGTCTTTTGCACTTGGGGAAACCTTTCCCGCTTTTTCTATTAGGGGATCTGCGATCGCTGTGGTGGTCTTTTGACAAAAGTTTAAGACCTCAGACCAAAATTGTTCCATCTTATCCAATCGAAAAAACCTGTATTCAAGATATCTTCTCAACCATAGAAGGGATGAGACCAGAAAGCAAGTAAAAATACTTAATTTGTCTACCAATTCTCAGGGTTTGAGATTACCAGAAAACTTCCTGGCCAAATATTTATAAAAGTGTTATGCTAGTAAGCAATTTTTAAAAGCCTACCATATTCACGATTTTATTTGAGTTAAATTTATCCACGTTTGAAAATAAACATAAGAGTTTTTCAATGTTATCAACTGATACAAAAAAAATTACCATTTTTCGTAATTATTTAATTCTCATGGCAACCCTTGCCATGTTAATCACCGGATTAGGGGATCTGTTTAAACATCCGGATCGATTAGGACAACGCGATCGCCTACAAAATTATGGTCGTTTTGTCACTGGGGTTGTGGTTAACCAAGCTCAGAAAATTGGACGATAAAATTGCTTTTAAGAGGCACTTTTATCGATAAAAACCTCTTTTTCTAAGGTTTTTTGCACTTCTTGCCCTAATAATTTTCCTAAAGATTCCATATCTTCTAAGTTTCCTAAAGCTTCCATGGGAATTTTAATCGAAACCGTCACCCAGGGAACTCTTTTATCTTTTAATTGGGCTTTTTGATCGGCCAAAAACCATTGATAGGGGGCGTAGTGACCACCACCTGGCCAAGCATACCATTGAACCACAGCATAGGTTTTATTATTCCACGCTTGAAACCAACGGGCCGTAATTGAATGATTGGGGTTGATGGTTGAGGGAAATTTAAGGGTTTGATAACTATCGGTTTTCCATTTTTCTATTCCTTGTAAATCCACCCATTCTACTTCTGGGTGATCTTTATAATATTTTTGTCCTTTTAAAGCAATAACAACAGGTTTTTGTCCAGGTTTCTCAATAATTTGAAACGACCAAGGATAATTATTAATGGACAGTTTTTCTTGACCAATGGTCGTCCATCCTGTTAAGTTTAAGGGGGTCTCAGGGATCTGTCTCATCTGTGCCACTTCTGGAACACGAGGCAAATCCGACCAAGACCATTGTTGGCTAAAATAGCTCGGAACCGCTACAAAAATAATCGCTAAACCGAGAAGACAGAGGATAACCAGTTGAGAAATAAAAAGTCCTTTTTTTAATTTAAACATATCCTTATTGGGGATCATTTTGGTAATTAAACGGTTCCTCAAGATTATCATTATTAGCCTCTTCTACAACTTGAGAATTTCCTGAAAAACGATCCAGTAACCAATTAGTCCCAACAATTGTTCCTAACATTCCCACAGAGTAAAGATCCCCTCCCCAACCTTCATGAAGAATATCAAAGGCGTTATGCATACCGTTACCATGAAAAACCGCTAAGAAGGTATTACGAATAATATTAGCTGTAACGCTAATGGTGACGGCCGATACTAATAATGTAATCACCCGTCCCTTATTTTTCAGATTACCAGTCCAGTCTAAGAGTAAGAGGGTGACATATAAACTGGTAAAAAGCATTTTTAAACCAGCACAATAAGGAGCGACTTCTACGGGAATATTATTAACGTAAAGGTAAATTCCATCTACTTGGGTATTGACTCCCAATAGTGTTAATAAAAACCAAGCGACTGAAGCAATAAATTGTTGTAAGGGTAAGGTATAAGGGGTAATTAAATAAGGAATGGAATTGGGGGTTCCCAAAAAAATTAAAACGAGGGGAAACCAGTTTAATTTTAGTCCGGGTATCCCTTTTAACCAGATCATAATACCGGTAATGACAATGGGAAAAGATTTCGATCAAAGGGGGTATTTTGGAAAGTTTTAAGTTTGTTTGCATTATTAATAACCCATTAATGTTCAATCTAAATCGCTTAAATTAAAGATAATTGTTCAATCACCCAAGTAATTTGTTCACGGGTAATACCAGGATACATAGGTAAGGATAAAATTTGCTCACAAAGGGTCTCGGCCTGGGGAAAATCCCCTAATTGATAACCTAAGCTTTTATAAGCCGGTTGTAAGTGGCAAGGAATAGGATAATGAATACCAGTCTGAATGCCTCTTTCTTCAAGAAACCCTTGTACTTGGTCACGAGACAGAGAAGCGGTTTCTTGAATACGGATAACATAGAGATGATAAACATGACCTTCTTGGCTTTGGTTGTTGATGGGGGTTATTCCCTTATCTTCCCCTGATTTTAACCCTTGATCATAAATTTGTCCTGCTTGATTTCTCAATTGATTCCATTGAGATAAATAGGGGAGTTTAACTTGTAAAATGGCTGCTTGTAGGGTGTCTAAACGGCTATTTTTACCCACTTCTGTATGGTAATATTTTTTTGGTGCGCCATAATTTCGTAACGTACGAACCCTCTGGGCGACTTCCTCATCGGAGGTGATCAGCATTCCCCCATTACCAAAGGCCCCTAAATTTTTACTCGGATAAAAGCTAAAGGCGGCCGCCATTCCCACCGATCCGGCCCAATAGCCTTCTCGTTGGGCTAAATGTGCTTGGGCTGCATCTTCAAAGATGATTAAATGATGGGCCTGGGCAAAGTCTAATAACGCCCTTGGGGAGACCATTTGGCCGTATAAATGGACAGGGACAATGGCTTTCGTTTTAGGGGTAATGGCTTTAGCCGCTAAGTTTAAATCAATAAGAGCAGTATGGGGATCGCAGTCGACTAAAATGGGAGTGGCCCCTGCTTGAATCACTCCCATGACGGTGGCAATAAAGGTATTGGCCGGCACTAGGACTTCATCCCCTGGCAAGATACCACAGGCTTGGAGACCTAAAGCGATCGCATCGGTTCCGGAAGCGACTCCCACACCATATTTAACCCCACTGGCCTCGGCAAATTCTGCTTCAAATTCTTTTAAGGTTTTTCCTAGTATAAAATCCCCCCGTTGCACAACGGCGGCTATGGCTGTTTCAATGTCAGCTTGTATGGGTTGGTGTTGTAGGGTTAAATCGACAAAAGGGACAGTTTGAGAAGATACAATCATTGATAATGGGTTTATTTATAGAGAATGGTTAAAGTTGATGCCTCATTGTATCTTATGAGCCGTGATTAGGGATCGGTTATCCCTTAACCATTACGTTAAATTTTACTTAACTTAAATGTCAGTATACTTTGACTTAGTTTGTCCTAGTTTGTCCACTTTTTGCTCAAAATTAAGAGGGATTATTTTCTATTTTTAGGATCAAAAGCATCCCGTAGACCATCGCCAATATAGTTAATACTTAAAACAGTTAAAAAGATCGCTAAACCGGGAAAAAAAGCAATATGAGGGGCAGTGGTTAGATAATCTTTTGCTTGGAATAACATCTGTCCCCAGGTCGGAACATCGGGGGGAAAGCCTAATCCTAAAAAGCTTAAAGTAGACTCGGTAATAATGGCATTTCCGACCCCTAAAGTGGCTGCTACAATAATCAGACTCAATAGGTTAGGGAGGATATGAATTAATATAATACGGTTAGGTTTTGCCCCTAAAACTACGGCCGCTTTAACAAATTCCATTTCTCTTAATTTTAAAACATTGCCTCTCACCAGTCGCGCCACGGACATCCAATTGAGTCCACCAATAACCAGGACAACTAAGACAAAAATTCCTAATTCTGGACCGGCGACTTTTTTAATAGGTTCTCTGAATAAGTATACAATTAATAATAATAAAGGTAATTGAGGTAACGCTAAAAATAAATCCGTTAACCGCATTAATAAACCATCGATGATTCCCCCATAAAATCCTGCGATCGCTCCGATGGTTGTGCCTAAGAAAATGGCAACTAACATGGCTAAAATTCCCACCGTTAGAGAAATTCTTCCCCCAAATAAAATCCGTGCTAAAATATCTTGTCCTAAGGAATTAGTTCCAAAGGGATGTTCTAAACTGGGTAAATGACTAACTTGAGAAAAATCAATTTCATCGATAGATACTTGATAAATGAATGGACCCATTAGCACCGATAAAATAATAACGGTTAAGGTAATTAATCCAAAAATAGCTAAAGGATCACGTCGAAACTTTTTCCAAATATAATTCCATTCTCTTGTTTGAGTCTTCTCTTGGTTTGATTCAGGGCTGGTAAAAATCATATAACTGCTGTTAAAAGTAATGAACTATAGCATTTCCCATACTCGTAAGGTACACAGGTGATCCCGTTGAGGCAATAGTCAGGAATTAAAAATGTACCTCATCAGAGTGAAAAATTCTATAATTAGTCAGCCGTGACAGATATTTATTGCAAGTTGAGGGTAATTTTATCTCCCCATTGAAGCTGCAATTTTTCCTGTGCATTCCCCCCATTGATAGCAATTTCTACCCAGCCATGACTACCGATTAATGTTATCATTTCTCCTGGGGCAACATCGCTATAGGTTAAACCCGATTTGATGGTTTTATTGTCAACAACAATGAACCATTTTTTATCTTTCACCTGGTGGGACGAAATATTAGTAATTAAGTTGCCAAAATGATCAATATATTGAAGGGAACCTTGTATATTTTTCTCTGTAATTTGAGGAGATACTAAGGGAAAATCCACTAAACTATTAATGGGGATCGGGTTCCCTAAATCTTCTAAAGGAACGCCAGAGGCTAAATAAGCAGCCACTGGGGCAAAAATATCTCGACCATGAAAAGTTGAACTCACATCTTGAACTCTCCAATAGTCAGTATTGGTTAAGGATACGGCTTTGATAGCCTGATATTGCGTCAAAATACCACTAAATAAACCATTATCCGGTCCCACTAAATACCCCTGGGAACATTCAATGGCTACGCTGCGCCTTTGACTACCCACACCGGGATCAACAACCGCTAAAAACACTGTATGTTTGGGAAAATAAGGATAGGCATTCATTAAACAAAATCTCGCTGCCCAGATTTGTTGCGGTGGGATATGGTGAGTTAGATCAATCAGAGGAATACTAGGATTGATCGCAGCAATGACTCCCTTCATGATTCCGACATAACCATCTTCTAAACCAAAGTCGCTTAAAAGAGCGATCGCCGTTATTTTGGATTGTTTGATCATAGGCATATCTGGCACCTTCGATTAAATTATAGTGCTACGCACTGGGGAATGGGGAATGGGGAATGGGCAATAGTTTTAATCTTCCTCTACTCTCCCTGCTCCCCTGCTCCCCTGCTCCCCTGCTCCCCTGCTCCCCTGCTCCCCTGCTCCCCTGCTCCCCTGCTCCCCTGCTCCCCTGCTCCCTGCTCCCTGCTCCCCTGCTCCTGCTCCCCTGCTCCCTACCCCTACACCCTACACCCTTTGCAGATGGTCCCGGATCGCCTTATAGTGATAGGTGATCCCCAGTTTAATAATGCAGTATCGTGAAAAAGATTTCTATCCTTGGCTCGACTGGTTCCATTGGCACCCAAACCCTTGATATTGTTAACCAATACCCCGATCAATTTCAAGTGGTAGGTTTGGCCACTCGTTCTAATGTTGAATTATTGGCCACCCAAGTTAAACAGTTTCGTCCTGAGATTGTGGCTATTTGTGATGAAAATAAACTCGGAACCCTCAAAGATGCCATTGCAAGTATGGACTATTCTCCTATCATTTTGGCAGGAGAGGAAGGGGTGGCAGAAGTTGCCCGTCACGGGGATGCTGAAAGTGTGGTAACCGGTATTGTGGGATGCGCTGGTTTACTGCCTACCATTGCAGCCATAGAAGCCGGAAAAGATATTGCTTTAGCGAATAAGGAAACTTTGATCGCAGGGGGGCCTGTGGTCCTGCCTTTAGTCGAAAAACATGGGGTAAAATTATTACCAGCCGACTCAGAACATTCTGCGATTTTTCAATGTTTACAAGGGGTTCCAGATGGGGGGTTACGACGGATTATTTTAACGGCTTCCGGGGGGGCTTTTCGTGACTGGCCGGTAGAACAATTAAAGTATGTTACGGTACAAGATGCCCTAAAACATCCT
>NZ_PRLH01000118.1 GCF_003013815.1 Cyanothece sp. BG0011
AATGCTGCGATTGGGCTTATATTCTTTGAGTAACCGTAGGGCGGTGGTTTCTACGTCAACGGCTAAACCCCAAAATTCTGTATCTTCTTTCCGTTTCCAGACATCGGCCGAAACTTGTGATAGTAAAATGGCTCTAGGATCTTTGACACGATACACTCGGTGACCAAACCCCATCAACCGTTCTCGGTTTTCAAACTTGTGGCGTAAATACCCTTCTATATCTCCTGATTGTTGCATCTCTAACAACATATCTAACACAGGACCCGGCGCACCTCCGTGTAGCACTCCTTTCATGGCACCGATGGCGGCTGTTACCGCAGAGACAAAATCGGAGCGTGTTGACATCACAACCCGCGCGGCAAAGGTGGAGGCATTCATCCCATGCTCAATGACCGTATTGAGGTAAATTTCTAGGGTTTTGACATCTTCTGGAGCAGGTTCTTCTCCTGTCAACATATATAAATAGTTAGCAGCATGGCCCAGATCGAGGTGAGGTTCGACAATGGGTTGACCTTTGAGCAACCGCCAATAGGAGGCGGTAATAATGGGGACTGAAGCAATAATTTTCAGCGCGCCGTTAATCCCTTCTTTATCGATGCGATGGGATTGCATATCTAAAGTTAGGCAGCTAACCCCTATCCTCACCCCTTCTATGAGTTCAATGTCATTGGCTGCTGCGTTTTTGAGGACATCTAGTATTTTTTCGTCAAGATATCGATGGGATAATAGCTTTTTGGTGACGTTATCCAGTTCGTTTTTGTTGGGGAGATGATTATGTAAAAATAGATAAATCATCTCTTCAAAGGAAGCATTAGTGGCAAGCTCTTCAAAGGGAAATCCTAATATGATTAATTTTCCTAACTGCCCATCAATTTTGCTGAGGTGATTGGGTATATTTTCCATATATTTCAACCTGAATAGTTGAGGCTAATATCGGCTTAGGCACTCTGGCTAATTATACCATAGTGCTTAGTTTTGATGCTGTTTGTCATTTGAGGATTCAACTTAAAAGTTTCCCTTTTTTTCAGGATAATTGAGGTTAATAACCTCGCCAAACTCCCACTAAGATTCCTTGGACTTCTATTTGGTTTGCTTTGACTTCGATGGGTTGATAGTTGAGATTTGATGGCTTTAACATCACGATTTCTCCTTCTTGATAATATCGTTTTAAGGTGGTGCCAACTCCATCAACTCTGGCTGCCACAATTTCACCATTTTTTAAGATTTCATCCGGGTCTAATGAGCGCATAATGGCTAAATCTCCATCGGTGATTAAATCTTCAATCATGCTGTCCCCTGTCACCCTTAAACCCCAATAATTGTTAGCATGGATGAGATGGGACAGGTCTAAGCGTTCCTGTTCGTCGGTAAAGGGTTCGACTAATCCCCCTGCTGCGATCGCCCCTAAAATGGGGACTCCTTTGGGCTGATGGTGTAAAATTCTTAGGGTTCGGGCTTTTCCTTCGATCCAGTCGATATAGCCTTTATTCCTCAGTCTTTCTAAGCGACTTTGTACCGGAGCCGGCGATCGCAGATTCATGGCTTTCATCATTTGACGAATGGAGGGTGCGTGTTGATTTTCGTTAATGTACTTAATCAACCAGTCATATAATTCTTTTTGTGCGGGGGTCAACGGTTCCATGGGTTTTCCCTATTTCTCAGAACATAGGTACTATCATAAACCGTTTGTGTACCGTTGAGACAATAATTTTTGATAAGAAACTGAGCAACCCTCGATCATAATTCTAGAACAGTTTGGAGTATTTCGCGATCTCCTGGTTTAGGACAGAAGCGGCCATTTTCAAGATCACGAATCCAACTTTGACTTTTTCCGATTTCTTTGGCCAAGGCCCGTTGACTTAATCCTTTGCGTTTTCTTGCGTCTAAAATTTGCTGAGCGGATAACTCAGGGGCTTTCTTACTGCGACTTTTGCGATGATTTTTCCGTTGTTTTTTTTGTTCAAATTTAACCAGTTGTTCCTCCCATTCTTGGGGCAGTTCAAAGTTAAGAATTCTTGCTTTCATTAACCAATTCCATTTACCTCTTGGTCCTGAGTCGGTTAAACGATTTTCTTGGGAACCATCATTAATCCAAAAGTTTAAGGCTTCTTCTGCATCATCGGGCAGTTGCTCTAATTTCACCCACAGGGGTTGAATGGTTTCTGGATAGGAAACTGGGTCAAATACGGGTTTTAATCCGTAATGATTCAAGACTTCTAAATCACTTTCAAAGGTGCGTAACAGGCGTTTTCGTTGCTCTCGTTGAATATCTGCTTGGGCTATCTTTTCTTGACCATAAGCTACCCGCATTAAGGTGGGAACGGTAATACATTGTTTGCGTCCCATTTTACTCTTAAATAGCAACCAAACCATGATTCTCACTGCCCCTGGATGTTGTTGCCAAATACTCATGACACTACTTAAAACAAATTGAGGCAACGAACCGTATTGATAGAAAGCAACTCTTTTACTATAACCCTGTTTATTGAGGAAATATTTTGCCCATATCCCCGGTTGTAAGGTAAAGGTTAAACCGATTAAATGTTGACAACCTAAGTCATCTTCTTGGAAGTGATGTTCTACGTCTAATAAGTTCCAAATAGGGTTTTCTGGTACAGTAAAGTCTTTAACTTTTCCTTGTTGCGGCCAGTGGATGGTGGCTAATAATTGACAGGTTTGTTGAACTAATAGTTTAATCAGACTCAATTTTGAGGCTTTACTCATATCTTTTCGTTTATCGAGTCCTAAATATTGTTCAATTTGTTGATCGCTAATAATAAATTTTTCTTGCCAAGGTTTTTCTAATGTGGTTGCATAAGCAGCAAATAAAAGATGTAAACAAGCTGCTCTAATATCAATATTTTCTAGTTGAGATCGATCAGATACATACTCGACCGATTCAGAAAATTGTGCATCTAAAATATCATTTAATCGGAAAACGATTGTCCCTTGTCCTTGTTTAACGGGTTTTTCATAATAAAGATTTCCCTCTGTATCTTTTTCCCAGAGAAGCACTGAGGCGCGAGTTAGTACGGTACAAGCTTCCCAAATGATCATGGATGAGGCAAAAGGGGTATTTTTTCCATTGATAAATAGTTCGGGGGAGGTGCTTTTTCTAGCTACATTTTTATATCTTCCTTTCTTGGCTTGTGTGGGAGTTGGACTACTAATGGGACATTGCACCACGCACTGAGGTTCTTGATAATAACCTTCGCAATTATTACACTTTTCTTGATCGATCCAATATTCACCATTTTCGGTTTGAATGGCATCGGTTGGACAGTCGATTTGACAATTATTACAACTAGGACAACTCTCAGAAATAGTATAAGACATAGTAGTTTATGAAGAGCAACAAATAAAGCCAAATAGGGTGATAGAATGCAATAATTAGATTAAAAGTTAACCTAACTAATTTCTGATGATGCAGTATCTCCAGCACAATACCCCATCTATTTTCTCTCATACAAAAAAGATTTCTCCTGATAGTAACTATCAGTTTTTTTCAATAGTAAAAACCGTATGAATTCACTAGGACTTCACTGGTATTGTGCCAGTTTATGATGTAACACTTCTCACTGTTGTTATGGTATTTAATAAACGATTCACCTTATGTTTATGGTGAACATTCTACTCTCATTCTGTCTTTCCTTTGGGGTGAATGCTATCACCTTGTAGAGGGGATTTATACTAATAATGCAACCATTAATGATTTTTATGAATAATCCCTAGGTAAAAAGTCAGTCTTCTGTTTATTAGAGACAAAATTTCTCAACTATCCCATAACTCATTCCCTATTTTGGAGCAGTTTATTGAGTTTTGTTATGTTTTCTATCTTTTTATCACAATTTTATAAGTTCATTATTTTCCCCCTTCGTTAACCCTTAAAGAGATTGGCGAAGAGGAAAGGTTATGATTAAGGATGGAAAATTTTGAAAAAATACGACCATTGTGATACCTTCTAAATTGATTATCGATCCATTATTAACGGCCTGGTTACAAGAAGACATCGGACGAGGCGATCGCACAACGGACGGTTTGCAATGTCAACAAATGGGGTCCGGCCAGTGGGTAGCGAAAGCTGAAGGGGTGATAGCGGGTTTACCCATTGCCCAACGAGGGTTTGAATTATTAGATTCTCAAGCTAAATTAACCCCAGTGGTCAAAGAGGGGGAAACAGTCAAAATGGGTCAAGTGGTGGCTAGATTGAACGGCCCCTTAAATGCCTTATTAACGGGGGAACGAGTGGCTTTAAACCTTGCCATGCGATTAAGTGGTATTGCTACGATGACCCGACAATATACAGATATTATCGCTGACTTACCCACTCAATTCGTCGATACTCGCAAGACTACCCCAGGGTTAAGGATACTAGAAAAATATGCCATCCAGGTAGGAGGGGCAAAAAATCACCGTATGGGCTTAGATGACGGGGTGATGATTAAAGATAATCATATCAAAGCTGCCGGCAGTATTCAAGGGGCAATAGAAAGTATTAGTCAAACCATTCCTTATCCTCTAACCATTGAAGTGGAAACCACCACGTTTCAAGAAGTAGAAGAAGCGTTAAACTATGGGGCAGATATTATCATGTTAGATAACATGGATTTAGAATTGATGAAAGAATCTGTTAACTATATTCGTGGGAAAAATAAACAGATAAAAATTGAAGCATCAGGCAACATTACCCTGGATAATCTTCGACAAGTTGCTTTAACTGGAGTGGATTATATTTCTAGTAGTGCGCCAATTACTCGTTCTGTTTGGTTAGATTTAAGTATGAGAATTGATTAAAAAAATGTGGACTTCTCTTCATGCTAGGGTACATCAAACGTTAAAAGATAGTTTACTTTTGCCTCGTCAAAGTAAGATATTAATTGCAGTTTCAGGGGGACAAGATTCTCTATGTTTACTGAAACTGATGATAGATTTACGAGAGAAATGGGACTGGACAATTGCCATTGGCCACTGTGATCATGGTTGGGCTTCTGATATAGGAATTGCTGATCATGTTAAAGAATTAGCTAAAAATTGTAATATTTCTTTTTATTTAAAAGTAGCTGAAGCCATGAAAGAAACAGAAGCAGTTGCACGAGAATGGAGATATCAAAGTCTAATAGAAATTGCCGAAGAACATCAGTTAACTGAGGTAGTAACCGGTCATACGTTAAGCGATCGCGCTGAAACTTTATTGTATAATTTAATTAGAGGTTCAGGGAGTGATGGACTGGGATCTTTAACTTGGAAACGTCCCTTAACTAATAATATTAGTTTAGTTCGTCCTTTATTAAAGGTTTCTCGTCCCGAAACGTTAGCTTTTTGTCAACAGTTTAATTTGCAGATTTGGGAAGATGCAGTTAATGCTAATTTAGATTATGCCCGTAATCGTATTCGTCAGCAATTGTTACCTTATTTAAAAGATAATTTTAATCCTAATGTGGAAAGTACGTTATCACAAACCTCAGAAGTATTAAAAGCAGAATCTAACTATTTAGAAGCAGAAGCGAATAAGATTTTAATAGCAGCATTTAACAACAGTAAACAAGTTCTCAATCGCGATATTTTAAAACCCATACCTCTCGCTTTGCAAAGACGAGTTATTCGCCAATTTTTACAGAAAATAATGATTAAAACTCCTAATTTTGAGCAAATAGAAGAAACGGTTAATTTAATCAATGCACCTAGACGGAGTCGTACGTCTTCTTTCCCTGGTAATATTATTTTAGAAGTTGAAGACAATTATATCATCAAAAAAGAATTAGTCTGATTTTAATTTTAACTTGAGAGTTGTTAACTACCTCTAATTGGGAAAAATAAGTTATACTTTACAAAAGTACATATTTAAGAAAACTCTTTACTAACGCACAATGGTTGTTACTTCATCTCCTTCTCAATTAGCCAAAGACTGGGCAAAAGGTTATACCTCTCAACCCACCGAATATGAATACGAAATCGAAGATATTGAAGGACAAATACCCTCTGATTTACAAGGGACATTGTTTCGCAATGGTCCGGGGTTATTTGAAATAGGAGGAGAAACCATCGGTCACATTTTTGATGCTGATGGAATGCTTCGTGTATTTAGATTTCAAGACGAAAAAGTTTACTTTCAAAATCGTTATGTACAGACTGAAGGTTATTTAAAAGAACAACAGGAAAAAACCATACTTTATAGAGGATTTGGAACTCAAAAATCAGGAGGATGGTTCGCTAATCTGTTCAATACAAACTTTAAAAATGCTGCCAATACCAGTGTTATTTATTGGGGCAAAAAATTATGGGCAATGTGGGAGGGAGGTTATCCCCATCAACTCAATGCTGAAACTTTAGAAACCATCGGACTTGATAATTTAAATGGATTATTAGATAAAGAAACTTTCTCAGCACATCCTAGAATTATAGATGATACTTTTATCAATTTTGGCGTGTCTGGAATTAGTCCCCAAACCTTAACGATTTGGGAATTAAATCAACAAGGAGAAAAGATAAAATCTTCTTCTTATCCTGTCGATGGGTTTTCTATTCTCCATGATTTTTTAGTCACTCCTAATTACTATATTTTCATTAAACATCCTTTTAAATTAAATGCTTTACCTTGGTTATTGGGATTTAAAAGTTTAGAACAGTGTCTTTCTTTTGATAATGAAAGTCAAACTAAAATACTGATCATTTCTCGTCAAAGTAAAACAATGGAAGTTGTAGAAACCGAGGCATTTTTTGGCTTTCATCATGGCAATGCTTGGGAATCAGAGGATAAAATTTATTTAACAACTATTTGTTCTGATAGCTTTCCTCAACGAGAAAACGATAAAATGGAATTAGATAAAATGTCATTTGATCAACCTATTTATGGTCAACTATGGCAATTAACTATTGATTTAACTTCAAAAAAAGTAACCCGTCAACCCTTAATAGAAAGAAGTTGTGATTTTCCTTCAGTTCATCCCGTATCTGTTGGCAGAAAAAACCGTTATTTATATTTAAATGTAGCGTCACAACCTACCAATAAAGCCCCTATTCAATCTATTATGAAATATGATCAAGCTAACGGTCAATATCAGATGTGGAACCCAAAGGAAAGAAGTTTTGCAGGAGAACCTGTTTTTGTCCCCCGACAAGGTACAATTGAAGAGGATAATGGGTATTTATTATCAGTGGTTTATGATGCTTCTATTCATCGCTCTTATTTAGTCATTTTAGATGCTAAAAATCTGACTTCTCCCCTAGCAAAATGTTATTTAACTCATCATTTACCCCAAGGATTTCATGGCACTTGGACTCCTGAAAATTTTCTGAAATAATAAATAAGATTGATTTCCATGACTTGTCCTAAATACTGGCACGAAGCTAAAGAATATTTAGCCAAAAAAGACGCTATTTTAGCTAGTTTAATGACTTCCTATCCCTCAGAAACAATTATTAATTACTATAATCCGTTTTTAACTTTAGCCAATGCTATTATTGGTCAACAAATTTCTGTTACTGCTGCCACAACCGTGAGTCAAAGAGTAAAATCTTTACTTGGTGATATTACTATCAAAAACTATTTAGAAGCTGATCAAGAATCTTTACGACAATGTGGCTTATCGGGTCGAAAAATCAGTTATATTACTAATATTGCTCAAGCTTTTGAACAAGGTGTTTTGACCCCTCAAACTTGGCAAACTATGAGTGATCAAGAAGTGATTAAACAATTAACTTCTATTAAAGGAATTGGCCCGTGGACGGCTCAAATGTTTTTGATTTTTCATTTACATAGAAAAGACATTTTCCCTATGGCTGATCTCGGTTTAATTAATGCTATTCAACGTCATTATAGCACAGAAACACCTTTAACTAAAGAGCAAATTGTACAACTTTCACAACAATGGAAACCTTATCGGACAGTGGCAACATGGTATCTTTGGCGTAGTCTTGATCCTGCTTCTGTACAATATTAATTGTTTCGTTTTATCATCAAAAAAGTTTAGTTTAAAATCTGATAAAGAAAATCATGAAAACATCATTTTTTTTGTTATTTATTTGTCTGAATTTAGTCTTTATTCCTTCTGTAATTGCTCAAGATAGGGAAGAAAAAAATAGTAAAAATCAAGATATTTATCTATTAATTGAACAGTATAATCAAGCCAGAGAAAATAAAGACACTGATTTACTTGAAACTATTTTAACGCAGGATGTGGATCAATTAGTTTCTTCTGGAGAATGGAGACGAGGTATTGAAACGTCTATCCAAGGTATGTTAAGAAGTTCTAATCGTAATCCAGGGGAAAGAACAATTACTATCGAAACAATCAGATTTTTAAATCCAAATGTCGCTATTGTGGATACAAAATATGAAATCAAACTAGATAGTAATCAAGTGAGAAATTTATGGAGTACCTTTATCGTTGTACAGCAAGAAGGTAACTGGAAAATTGCAGCTATTCGTAATATGTTACCGACTCAAAGATAACATTTTTATAGGATAATTACTCAAAAAATTTTCTAGTTTTGGTTTAACTTTGTAATAAAATAAATGTGTAGGACAATGACAATCTGAAGAACCAAATTTATTAATGGGAATAGTTGAATATTGATCTTTTAATAGTAACTCAGCCCATTGATGCTCTCGCTTAATGCTATCAGTTGTATAATAAATTTCAACGGGTTCTAAATAGGGTCTAATATAGTCTAAATGCCAGTGATTACGTTTATTAATTTTGAGATGTCTTTGTATACGTGATTTGAGTCCACCCCTTCCAAAGGCACTACCAATATAACAATAATAACCAGGAACAATTTGATAAGTTCCTAGTTTTCCTACCGTAACTTGTGATAAAATAGAACAGTGAAACCTTAAACAGTAAGTTCCTGTTTGAGAAGGTAATATTAAAAAGTTATCTGCGGATAATTGGACTACCATGATGATGAACTAAAGACCATTTTTGTGCCATTTTTCTAAAGCCATTAGTGGCTATTGATTGAGCTTCTAAACGCCTTCCATTAGTAATTTGTGTTACTTTTTCAATGAGTACAATATAAGCCACTTCTTGACCCATATCAATATTAATAATTTCTGTATCAATTTCTAAATAATCAGTATTTTTAAAGATAGTTTCCCAAGAAGAACGAATGGCATCCCATCCGATGAGAATATTACCCCCAGGATGGACACAGGTACTACTTGAACCCTGCCACCAAACTTGATTCATCGCTTTAATATCTCTTTTTTCAAATCCTCGATAAAAAGCTTGATTAATAGCAATTAGTTCCGATTTTTCATCAGTGGTCATAATCTAAATAAAGAATACAGTTACAATTATTATAGATGAAGTTTTGGGACAGTTTTATGAATCAATCAACCACGATTTATCCAGGAGAAGTTTTTGCCGATACAAAAGCATTTGACACAGGCATTCGTCAATTAATCCCCCATTATGACTTAATGCTCGATACCCTTGTCGCTTGCGTTCCCACAGATGCCCGTCATATTTTAGACTTAGGATGTGGAACCGGGGAACTCAGTCTTAAATTATTGAAACATTGTCCCAATGCCAACATAGTCGCCCTAGATTATTCTCCCAGAATGATCAAAATGGCGCAATCTAAACTAGAAAAAACCCCTTTTAGCGATCGCATTACTTTTATTGAAGCCGATTTTGGAGCTTGGGCAAATGGGGAAATAAAAGAGAAAATCGGTAGTAATTTTAATGCTTGTGTTTCTTCTTTAGCTATTCATCATTTAACCGATGAAATGAAATATAAATTATTAAATTGTGTCGCTAAACATTTAACCAGTGGTGGCTGTTTTTGGAATGCTGACCCCATTTTACAAGAATCATCACAATTACAAGAAATTTATTCGAGGGTAAGAGAAGAATGGACGAGCAATAAAGGAACAACTATCGAGAAAGTTCGTTCTCAAATAGGGAATAGTCAACCCCAAGGCTATTCAGGACAAGATCGCTTAACCACCTTAAAAAACCATTTATCCATGTTATCATCAGTGGGATTTAAAACCGTTGACGTTCCTTGGCGATTTTTTGGCTTAGCCGTTTTTGGCGGTTGGATTTGAATGAAGTCAGAAGTCAGAAGTCAGAAGTCAGAAGTCAGAAGTTAAATTTATTTATATTCTGTTAAAAAAAGAAAAAATCCTCCGATCATTAAAGTTCGGAGGGATTCAAAAAACGGTATAAATGCAGTTAAATTTAGGCGTTATCACCAAACATTTGATTTTTGATCGCATCAAACTCAGCTAATAACTCTTTACGGTTCGATGCTTTCCAGAGATAACGCCAAACAAACCAAGCACTATAACCTAACCCAACCATTTCTAAGAGAGGGGCTAATAGGGGGATATCATCAACTGCACCTAAAACAGCAACGATAATTTTGACAGTAATAATCGCTAAAAGTGATAGTCCTACAATGGTTAGAGGTTGTTTGTACTCACTAAAGAACTCTCCCAAATATTCGGGAACCTTAGCGAGGATCTGCATGACATAATCGAATGATTCTTGCCAGGGTTGATCGCCCATACCAGATGATTTAGTAAGGGTTCCGGGGGCTTCTGAACTCAAATCTTTGGGGGTGGTTTGTTCTTGTACTTTAGATTCCATATTGGCTTGATCCTTCTAAAAATCTCAGAATTGGATGTTTGAAACGCAACCAGACAATACAAACTATATAATAGACTGTCTAATGGTTGCTAATGTGATGAGACACCAATAAAATAAAAGGTATCCTCTTTCAGTTTAAAGCCCCAGGAAGCACCCTAGGGCTAGTCTGAGTCTCTAAAGGACACTCAAGGCAATAATGTTACATTAGTTAATGAAGTGCCATTAATTGAGGGGCTTGTTGAGAAGGTAGATTTAAGGACTCAGCAGAAGCACCACAATAGATTTCACAGGAATTATTAGGACTTTCAATTAATTTAACTTTTTCCAATTGCGCCCCTAATTCCTGAATGGGTTTTTCTAGCAGTTGGGCAATATAAAGGGCAATATTTTCGGCCGTGGGGACAACCTCAGCGAAGTAGGGAATATCTTTATTCAAGAAATTATGGTCAAAGGGTTCAACGACATAATCCTCTACGATGGTTTGCAACGCGCCTAAATCAACCAGCATCCCAGTCCGGGGGTCAATCTCTCCACTAACGGACACCTCAAGGTGATAATTATGACCGTGGCCGTGGGTACGGGCGCATTTACCGTAAATTTTGGTATTTTCTTCTAAACTGAGGTCAGGACGAGCAAGACGGTGGGCTGCACTAAAATGGGTTTGAATGGTTAATGTCGCTTTCATAGCATTTCCTTGATAGTCGGCCCAGAGTTGGGGGTGTTCAAATAGTTGGATTTTTACGATGGGTAAATGGGGGGCTAACCGTTGCCAGATAATTCTGGCCAGGTTTTCGGTGGTGGGTAGGGTAGTTTGAAATTCTTCCCAGACATCATTGAGATAAGCATAGTCGAGTTGAGAAGTCACTTCTCGTTTGATGACCTGTTTAACAGTAGATAGGTTCTCTACCATGCCATATTGGTCAACCTCGCCCCACAAAGAGACAAAGAGGACATAATTATGGCCATGACCCGGAAAACGGCTACAGGCACCAAAGACTTGCTTATTTTTGCTTTCGTCCCATTCCGGCAACCAATAACGATGACTGGCACTAAATTGGGCGCGACGGTTAATAACACATTGCATAGTTAATTATTACTAATTGCCTTCTGTAACATTTCGTAACGTTACTTTTTTTCTAGCATAAACTGTTTTGGGGTATTTTCAGTTATCAGTTATCAGTCATCAGTGATCAGTTGTTAAATTTATCGGTCACTGTTCATTGTTAAAATCCTCCTTGGAGCAAAAATCGTAACGCCAAAGAAGCCACCCCCCGAACAATGTTATCTAAACCAGGAGAACCACCTCCTTTTCTGCGTGCTTCTTGCATGGCTTCAATATTCTTGACAAAACTCTCAGCCAGTTCTTTTCCTTGGGTATTTTCCTGTTTTTCGTAGAGTTGAGAAGCCATTTTAGCATTAAGGACGGCTCCATTTTCATTCCCTAACCGTAATAAAGCGTAACCTCTGGCTAAATAAGCAGGGGCATATTCTGAGTCTAAAATTAACGCTTTATTGTGATGGGCGATCGCTTCTTGATAATTCCCTTCTTTGGTTTCAATTAAACCCCATCCATAAAACAGTTCAGGGGTTCCCGCAGTTTGAGAAATGCCCTTAGCTCCTTGAACATAAGCGTTAGCTAAGCTCGTGCCGGTTAAGTTAGCATTGGTCAAATAGGAGTCCCTTAAATCGGTTCCTTGCAAAATAGCACTGCTTAAATTAGCACCGGTTAAATTAGCTCCGTATAAAGAGGCTCCGGTTAAATTGGCTCCCCTGAGATCAGCCCCAGCTAAATTGGCTTGAGATAGGTTGGCTCCAGCTAAATTTGCCCCAATTAAAGAAGCACCCGAAAGATCGGCCATCACTAACCCGGAGCCAGTTAAATCACAAAGTTGACATTGTTTGGTGGATAATAATTGACTTAAATGAGCTAAATTTTCGGCTCTAACTGGTAAAATTAGCCCGAATGCTGTGAATAAAGCAGTCAAACTAATAGAAGTAATTTTTATCATAGCTTTTATAAAGAATAAATAGACAACAATTTCAGGTGAGGATAAGAGTTATGTTATAGAAAGTGAGGGAGTTATTAGCCTTGTAACCCTTGCGATCGCTTTATGATAGGACAAGAAACTTTAGTTATCTATTATGACTAATTTTTTTGACTTTGATCGTTACAATAGACAGTCAGAAAATAGTACAATTGACATCATAATTAATATTCGAGATATCTATGGCTGCTAACGTTGAAATTTATACTTGGAGTTCCTGTCCTTTTTGTATTCGAGCAAAAGCCCTATTAGTTAAAAAAGGGGTAGACTTCACAGAATATTGTATTGATGGGGATGAAGATGCTAGGGACGAAATGGCCCAGCGAGCTAACGGAAAACGCAGTTTACCCCAAATTTTTATCAACGATCGCCATGTTGGGGGTTGTGACGAATTACATAGCTTAGAGTTTAATGGAGAACTCGATCGCTTATTGGAGAACTCAGCAGCCTAATGAAACTCGCTTTTATTATTGATCCGATCGCTAATCTCAACCCTGGCCACGATAGCACGGTGGCTATTATGGAAGCCGCCCAAAATTTAGGCCATGAAGTCTGGATCACTGAAGTTCATCAACTAAGTGTCATTGATGGGAAAGCTTGGGCCGTTTTATCTCAAGTTCAGTTAACCTCTGTCACCCTACAAGAGGGAAAATGGGTGAGTGTCTCCCAGTGGTATGAAGTATCTCCAGAGAAATTACGCTGTCTTGAGGACATGGACGCGGTGTGGATGCGAAAAGATCCCCCGGTGACCATTCGTTATCTATATGCGACTTATATCCTGGAATTAATTGATCCGACCCACACCCTGGTCATTAACTCCCCTCAAGGGTTGCGAGAAGCTAACGAGAAAATGTACACTTTACAATTTTACTCGGTGATGCCTGAAACGGTGGTTAGTCTGGATAAAAAGGTGATTCGTCAGTTTGTTGAGGAGAAACAACAGGCCGTCTTGAAACCGTTAGGAGGTAAAGCAGGAGAAGGGATTTTATTTTTAGAACCCGGCGATCGCAATTTTAACTCTATCATCGAAGTCAGCACCTATCATGGTCAAGAACCGGTTATGGTTCAGCGATTTTTACCGGAAGCTAAAAACGGCGATAAACGCATTAT
>NZ_PRLH01000165.1 GCF_003013815.1 Cyanothece sp. BG0011
GTTGCTCTCGCAAGTCCTGAACTTGGGGACTGTTATCGGTGAAAGTGGCTGAGGCCACAGCAATTTGACTATCGATTTGCTGTAATTGAGATAGGAGTGCCACTCTAGTGGGATCTTGACTGAGGGTAGCAGCTGCAAAGGCTTCATTAGGAGATAAGTTTAATTGTTGTTGTAGAGAATTGGCGACTTTTCTTTGAGCTTGAAGTTGAGTATTGAGGTTTAATTTTTGTTGTTCTAAGGTACTAATTTGGGTAAGAACTTCTTGGTTTTTCGGTAATGGATCAATTAATTCGTAATTTTGTCTGAGTTCTTTTTGTGTTGCTTTGAGTTTTTGTAATCTTTCTTGTAAGTCTGGCAGTTGTTCATCAATAAATTTCACCCCTGCTTTGATATTGGTTTCTCTATCTTCAGAACTATAGTCTAAAAAAGCATCCGCTGCGGTTTGTAGAATGGTTTGTACTTCTTGGGGGTCTTCTCCTGTGTAGGAGACTTGAAAGATTTTTGTGTCGGAACCTCTTCCTTGTCCAACTCGAGCGCGATCAACTTTTAAATTTTCTCGTATATCTTTCCAAATTGCCGGCACTTTTCGGATGCGTTCTTTACTATGTACTTGTTGAGCAATTTCCAAGGTCATTCCTGGACTGGTGAGGAAGACTAGATTCGTCGGATAATCTAAGGCAAATAAATCGTCACGGGGAACCCCTTCGGTGCGGGTGAGGGTAGTGGGGTTAGTGAGTTTGCCACTGGCGGTGATGGGTTCAACCAGTAAGAAGAAGTTACCTGTATACGTATAAGGATCTTGGCTGCTCCAGAGCCAAGCGCCTAAGGTTGTCAAACAGGTCAATCCGCCAATTAACCAAGCTTTTCTGAGAACAGTTCGTAAATAGGGACGAAAATTTAGTCCTTTGCCTTCGGAGGAACCTCCTTCTTCCAGTTCTTCGATGGGTAAGTCGGGTAATGATGTAGTCACGGATCACCTTATAGTTGACACTAAAGAATAGTTTAATTTTAACATCAGACTTTGTCAGAGTTTTTTCAGGTCAACTGGGTAGTAACTTGGGGTTTAAGAGGATTTTACCGTTTTAATGACGGGCATTTGTTCGAGGGGGACTGTAAAAGTCACTGTTGAACCGAGTCCTTCTCCCATACTATAAAATTCCACTTGTCCCCCCATGGCTTGTACAAGCTTTTGAGAAATGGCCAAACCCAGTCCAGTTCCTCCGTAGGCTTTGGTATGAGACCCGTCGACTTGCACAAATTTTTCAAAGAGTTTGGCTTGTTTATCGAGGGAAACCCCGATACCGGTATCGGTGACACTGACTTTCACTAGACCGGGAAATGCTTGATCTGGGTGGTCTATTTTCTTTTTGACGATCTCTGCATTTACCACAATACTACCTTCATGGGTGAATTTAATGGCGTTACTGACTAAATTGAGCATCACTTGTAGTAGTCGCTGATAATTACCGTAAACCACAATGGGGGTTAAGGTACTGGGTAGTTTACTGCGAAACTCTAGATGTTTGCGTTGAGCTTGGGGTAAGGTAAAGTTATCCACGGCTTGGAATAATTCGGCGAGTTCGACAGACCCTAATTCGAGATCCATTTTACCGGCTTCAATTTTGGCAATATCGAGAATATCATTAATGAGATTGAGGAGGTGTAGGGCTGATTTATGGGCCTCTTCGAGAAATTCTTGTTGTTCTTGGGCATCATCGGCCATGCCGTCTAAAATTAGTTTGAGAAAGCCAATAATCCCATTGAGAGGGGTTCTTAATTCGTGGGTGGTGCTGGCTAAGAAGTCACTTTTGAGACGAGAGGCTTCTTCTGCTGCTAGGGTGGCTTGTTCGAGTTCTTGATACAGGGTGGCATGGGCGATGGCCGTTCCCACTTGATCGGCTAATTCTTGAATCAGTTCGATTTCCGCCGGACACCAATAGCGACTGCGATCGCATTGTTGCAAACAAATCAAACCATTCCGTTGATTTTGATAGAAGGTGGAAATAATTAAAATCGATTGGATTTGATGACAATCGTCGACTAAATGTTCAAAAATGACCGGTTCTCGTTTGCTTAAGGCTTGTTGCCACCACGGGTCTTTTTCTGGACTGAAACGATTTCCTAGTTCTGAGGTACAACAGGGGGTACAATATTCTGCTTTAACCTCTAAATAGTCTTGCTCTGGGCCGATAGCAACCATGAGACAACGACTCACTTGCAAGGCTTCTCCTAGACTATCTACGGTTTGCTGCCAAATGGTTTCTAAATTCAGGGTTCGTCGAATTTTTCTGGCAATTTTAGTCAGGAGTTTTTGATAGGGATCGGGATGGGTGGGTAAAGCGGAATTATTAATTAAACTGAGGTCGCTGTCTTGTAAGCGATGTCCCATCACTAATACGGCGGTGGCTGGTTTTTCTTTCTTAAAGATGGGGCTGATCACTAATTCTAGGGGAAAGGATTGACCTCTATATTCAAATTGACAATAACACTGTTCGGGGATTTTTCTTTCTAAAACCCGTCTAATCCTTTCATAATAAGCTTCTGGTAGGACTGGTTTGAGGCTTTGTTCTGGAAAAAAGCCGATAATCTCTTCGGGTTCGATGGTCAATTCTTCCCCTAAGTCTCCGTAAAATGATAAGTATTTTCCTGATCTATCTTGAATGTAGACTAACTCAGTTTCCAATGCTTGCCAGAAGGCAGGGTTTGTCATAGCATTGGCTGGGGTTTCATTGGGTTGGGGAGGGTTTTGTAGTTTGATCAAGGAATTCATGGGCTATTTTTGAACATAGAAAGGACTAGAAAGGAAATGACATTCAGCATCGAGAAAAAAAGCCTTTTCTCTCATCTAAGCAACGTTGTTCATGGTCATCACCCCATATACTTAATATTCCCCAAAACTTGAGCAAACTATCACGTTAACTGTTGAGATAGATGAATTTATCTCTTAATTTTTAGAAGATAATAATTATGCAATTACGACTAATACAGGGATTTGATTATGAAAATTTGAGACAAATAATGAAGACAAAATCCAAAGAAGATGGTTAGTCTAAAAAGTCTAAAAAGTCTAATTTTATTGTTTCCTTTCCGTTAATCTTAACAGTTCTTCAAATTCATAGTTATGGAGTAATTCTGTTAATTGTTGCCCTAAGATTGGATAATCTAAACGAATTTGATTAATGAGTTCTGAGGCTAAGATAATATCACCTTTGACAATTGCTTCATTCATTTGTGGTAACCAGCTTTCGGGTAACTCTTCAAGGGATAAAGAGTCATCTGAAGTTGATAATAATTGAGAAGATACAGAAGATTTATAAGTATAACGTAACCCCAAATGTTTATGTAACGCCTCAAAAATTTCGTGATCATCAAAGGGTTTGCGAATCAATCCATCACACCCTGCTTGATAAATGAGGGTTTCTTTTTCTTCTAAGACACTGGCAGTAACAGCAATAATAATTGTCTTTTTTACTTGGAGTTTGGCTTTAATATATTTTGTTGCCTGAAAGCCATCCATTACTGGCATTCTAATGTCCATAAAAATTAAATCGGGACACCATTCTTGCCAGAGATTAATGGCTTCTTGTCCGTTTGTCGCTTCTTGAAGAGAAAAATTTAAAGGCTGTAATAGTTTTAATAATAGACGACGATTGGGTAAATTGTCATCTACAATTAAAATTTTATATTGGGGTTGATTGGGTTCTAAACCAATAATTTTTTGGTGATTAAATTGGGAAGTTACTTGATAATTTTGTACTTCAACTAAGTCAATATAAAAGCGAAAAGTTGTGCCTTTACCCACGACGCTATTAACCCTTATTTCTCCTCCCATTAATTCAATAAATTTTTTACTAATGGTTAATCCTAATCCGGTTCCTTCTTGACGTTGTAATGAATTTTGACATTGATAAAAAGATTGAAAAACTTTATTGAGTTCCTCTTGACAAATACCAATACCTGTATCTTCAATCTCAAAATTAAGATAATTATTGTCTCTCGTTACTCGTAAATATACCCCCCCAGAAGGAGTAAATTTAATGGCATTTCCTAAGAGATTGATTAAGACTTCTTTTAATTTTGTGACATCGGTTTTAATCCATTGAGGAACCTTAGAATCTTTACTAAAAGATAATTTTAATCCTTTATTTTCAGCAGAAAGGATAAAGATACTTTTCACTTCTTCAAGTAATTGATAAATATCAACTTTTGTGGGTTCGAGGATGAATTTCCCTGCTTCAATTTTCGATAAATTTAGAACATTATTAATTAAGTTCAGTAAATGTTCGCCACTGGAATGAATAATATGAATATTTTCTTGATAGCTAGAGGATAATTCTTCGGAATTTTCCATCAATTGGCTAAAGCCTAAAATGGCATTTAAAGGAGTCCGTAACTCGTGGCTCATATTAGCAATAAAGGTACTTTTTGCTTGGTTGGCTGCTTCGGCTTTTTCTTTGGCTTTTCTCAATTCTTTTTCTCGTTGTTGTAATTTTTTAGTCCGTTCATTAACTTTAGTTTCTAAGATAATATTTTGTTCTTCGATTAATTTTTTATTTTTCTGAGAAGCTTCTAAGGCTAAAAATAAGGCTTCTGTTTTCTCTTTTTTAATTAAATTAATTCTATCAGCTAAAGCCAAAGAATATAATAAAACCAAAAACACAATAGAAGTTAACTGACTATCAAATATCCATGGGTCAGTGGAAAACTGAAACAAACTTAATAAATTTGAAATAAAAAAAGAAATAAAAGGAAAGATTACAGCTAACAAGAAAAATCGAGCAGGTTGATATCCTTTTCGATAAGAAACAATGCCACCAAGCAAAAGAATTATAATAACGATTAACAAAACAAAGGTTCCAATTTCATTGACAGCATAGGGAAAAATAGGCAAGAAAGCATACAACATTAAACAGAACAATTGTGTGCTTCTGGCTATCCAGTATAAGACCAAGAAATTCGTTTTCAAATTGAGAAATACTATACCAAATTGTAATCCTATAATCAAAGTTGCCGTTGCATTTAAGGGAACCAATAAGTTACTTCCGTAGTCAGTTAATATATACTGTTCAAAAAAACCTTGACGAATTCCTTGACTTGCTGCTAAGAAAAACACCAAGATAACATAATAAAAATAACTTTTATCTCGTAAAGAAAGAAACAAGAAAAAATTATAGCCTACCATAACAAAAAGCATTCCATACTGTAATCCCCAAACAAATAAAATTTTATTTTCTTCTTGAAAAAAACTTTGTTTTTCCCAGATAGCTAACGGGAAATATACGGTACTCACACTATTAAATCGCAAATAAAATGTCTTTTTTGTTCCTGGGTCTATCGGTAAGTTAAAAATAAAACTGTGATAAGGAATATCTCTTGTTCTAAAAGGAAAAGCTTTACCTGTTTTTTTGACAATAAAACCTGATTGCTCTTGAGAAGGAAGATAAAAGTCAATGTAACCCATCCGCGCATCATCAAGTACCAATAACCATTTTTTATCGGTATTGGCTTCATTTTTTACCGAAAATCTGACCCAAAAATTACTACTAGAAAAACCCAAGTTAGGGGGTCTTGATGGTTAGGAATAAATTGATTTTCATATGGTGGAGAAGTAATATCATTAATGGTTAATTCACGACTCTTATCTTCTAAAATTTCTAAGTTGAAACTGAGGGAAGTTTTAACCGTCTCATTGGTTAAAATAACAGGGTGAGATTGAGACTTAACTTGATAACTATAACTCTTATGTTTACCAAAGCTCAACAAGAGCAAAAAACCTAAAACCATCGCTATTAATAGTTTAATTAATCTACTTGTTAGGAGCATTTTATGCAGTTCTCTCATTCTTATTGAGGGGTCAGACATAGTGATTTAATTAACTACTCCCGAAATATCAAACATTCCTATCCAAAATCAAAACACAGTATGCAATCAACTTAAGTGTAAATTGTTATCTGTCATCTTGGTTATCTAATCATCGGGTTTTAGTTCTTTTATGCTTTTATGCTTTTTGAGTTGTTGAATTTTTCGACTCATTCGTAACTGATTTTCTATCCTAACAATCACTTCTTCTGTGTCAAAGGGTTTGACAATATAATCAACGCCTCCCATTTTAAACGCTTTGACTTTATCCATTGTATCTTCTAATCCACTCATAAAAATAACTGGAATATCGCGGGTTTTATCTTTAGCTTTTAATTCTTGACAAACGGTATAACCATCCATATCTGGCATTTTAATATCTAAAAGAATTAAATCAGGAACTTCGGCCATGACACTATTAATACCTAATTTCGCACTGGGAGCAATTCTAATCCCATAACCCTGTTCAAATAATATTTTTGTCAGTAGTTTTAGGTTACTTGGATTATCATCGATAATTAAAATTTTAACGGTTTTATCTTTGATTTCAGTCATCATAATTCCCTCTTTTCTTAACTTTTATACTGAGTGATTATCAATTATTGCTCTTTTGTTCAGTTAAGTTTAATAGTTCCTCAAACTCATAATTATCTAGTAATTGGTTTAATTTTTCCCCTAACTTTGGAGCATCTCGACTAATTTCTTGAATGAGTTCTGAGGCTAATATGATATCTCCTTTAACAATGGTTTCATACATTTGGTTTAACCAAGTTTTTGGTAACGCTTCAACTGATAAAGGTTCTTCTGAGGTTGACAATAACTGAGAAGATGCAGAAGATTTATAAAGATAACGTACCCCTAAATGTTTATGTAACGCCTCAAAAATTTCGTCATCATCAAAAGGCTTACGAATCAATCCATCACACCCTGCTTGATAAATCAGGGTTTCTTTTTCTTCTAAGACACTGGCAGTAACGGCAATCATTATGGTGTTTTTTCCTTGGGGTGTGCTTTTAATGTATTCTGTTGCCTGAAAACCATCCATCACCGGCATTCTAATATCCATAAAAATTAAATCGGGACACCATTCTTGCCAGATATTAATGGCTTTTTGTCCGTTTGTCGCTTCTTTAAGGGAAAAGTTTAAAGGCTGTAATAGCTTTAATAATAGGCGACGATTAGGTAAATTATCATCTACAATTAAAATTTTATATTGGGGTTGATTGACTTCTAAAGCCATTACTTTTTGTTGATTTGATTGAGGGATAATTTCACGATTTTCTATCTCAATTAGTTTAATATAAAAGCGAAAAGTTGTGCCTTTACCCACGACGCTATTAACGCTGATGTCTCCTCCCATTAATTGAATAAATTTAGAACTAATGGTTAATCCTAATCCGGTTCCTTCTTGAGATTGATGGGAATGGGAACATTGATAAAAAGCCTTAAAAATATTTTTGAGTTCATTGTGAGGAATGCCAATTCCTGTATCTTTAACCTCAAAAATAAGTTGATTATCTTCAGTAGATACTTGTAAAGATATACTACCAGAATGGGTACATTTAACTGCATTTCCTAATAGATTGATCAAGATTTGTTTTAGTTTAGTGACATCGGTTTTAATCCATTGAGGAAGATTAGAATCTTTGGTAAAAGATAATTTTAATCCTTTATTTTGAGCAGAAAGTTTAAAAATATTTTGAACTTCCTCTAGTAACTTATATAAATTAACATTGGTTAATTCAAGGGTAAATTTACCTGCTTCAATTTTAGATAAGTTGAGAACATGATTAATTAAACTGAGTAAATGTTCACCACTGGAATGAATAATATTAATATTTTCTTGATAATCAGGGGATAATTGATCTGAATCATTCATTAATTCACTAAACCCTAAAATAGCATTAAGAGGGGTTCGTAATTCATGACTCATGTTAGCAATAAAGGTACTTTTTGCTTGATTCGCGATTTCCGCTTTTTCCTTTGCTTCTCTTAATTGTCTTTCATTCTCCTGTAATTCTTGAGTTCTTTCATTCACTTTAGCTTCTAAGATAATATTTTGTTCTTGGATTAATTGTTCATTTTTCTTAGAGGTTTCTAAGGCTAAAAATAAAGCTTCAGTTTTCTCTTTTTTGATTAAATTGATTTTATCTGCTAACGCTAAAGAGAATAATAAGACTAAAATCACAAGAGAGGGTAATTGAATATCACCTGTCCATGCAGTAGCTTCAATTAACTGAAAATTAGATAAATTTGAAATAAAAAACGAAACAAAAGGAACAATCATTGCTAGTAAATAAAATCGAGCAGGGGTGTATCCCTTTTTATTAATCCAAATACCACTTAATAGCAGAAGAATAATAGTAAATAGAACGATAATATTAAAATATTTGTTAGCAAAATAAGGGACAATAAATAGTAAAGAATAGAAAATTAAACAACAGAGTTGAGTCCCCGACATAATGCGATATAAAACTAAGGAAAATTTTCTTAAATTGAGTAAAACTTTGCTAAATTGTAATAGCATTGTTAAAGCTGGTATCGTAATTAAAGGAACTGCTATATTACTTGAATAGTTGGGTAATATGTATTGCTCAAAAAATCCTTGACGCATTCCTTGATTTATGGTTATTAGAATTACGAATAGTAGATAGTAAAGATAACTTTTATCTCGTAAACAAATAAATAAAAACAAATTATATCCTACCATAATTAAAAGCATCCCATAGTTCAATCCCCAGAAAAATACCATTTTAATTTCTTCTTTTAAAAACGATTCTTTTTCCCAAATGAATAAAGGAATAAAAGCGGTTGTAACTGTATGCATTTTAAAATAAAATGTCGTTGCTTCTTTTTGTGATATGGGTAAGTTAAAAACAAAGCTATGATGGGGAATATCTCTGGTTTTAAAAGGAAAAGCTTTACCTGTTTTTTTAACAATAAAACCTGATTGCTCTTGAGAAGGAATATAAAAGTCAATATAACCCATCCGCGCATCATTCAGTACCAATAACCATTTTTTATCGGTATTAGCTTCATTTTTGACCGAAAATCTGATCCAGAAATTACTGCTAGAAAAACCCAAGTTAGGTGTTTCTTGATAGTTAGGTACAAATTGACTTGAATAATCAGAAGAAGTTACATCTTCAATGGTTAATTCACGACTCTGATCTTCTAAAATCTCTAAATTCAAACCGATGCTATATTTAACAGTTTCGTTATTTAAAATAACGGGTTTATTTTCAGCTTTCAATACATTAGTATTACTAGGAGTTTGTAAGTTTTCCCCTAACAGTATTCCAACCATTAAAATAATTAAACCCATTAAAATAATTAATATAATTACCCATTTAATCTGTTTTCGTCTTCTTTTTATATGGTTTAAGTAACTCAACATGAGTGGTGACTGCAGATTTTGTTAATTGAGTGATAGTTAGGGTCATTTTATCATTAAATATTATTTAAAATCAAATATGCCCTAACCTAAGAACTTGATCACGCTATCATAAAATTGATGAACTTTAAAAAGTTTATTAAAATAAAAGTCTTGAAAAATGTAAATAACTAAGAACTAATTTAAAAATTGTTCCTTCTTTGTTTTACTCTTTATTACAGTCAATGGTGTTTTGAATAGCTTGTTTAAGTATTTAATGATGTTAAACTACTGGTAAGACAACGGTAAAAATAGAACCCTTTTCTATCTGACTCGATACAGATATCTCCCCTTGATGCCATCTGACACTTTTTTCTACAATGGTTAATCCTAAACCATCTCCAGATTTTTTACAAGCATTACTCCCACAATAAAAAGGCTGAAAAACCTGTTCTAATTCATCGTTTGGAATACCAATTCCTTGATCAATCACTGTAAAAATAGCTTGTTGATCTTCGATATTGATATCGAGAGTAATGGTACTATTGGGATGAGAATATTGTAAAGCATTGGCGAGTAAATATTTAAGGATATTGTCGATTAACTTTTTATCCATTAAAGTATTTACAGTGAGATCATACTCAGATAAAATCGGTTCGTTAAATAGAGATAAGATAATGGTTTGATGGGGAAACTGAATGGTTAAATCATGAATGATATGCCGACAAATATCAATAATATCTAAATAAGTCCGATTCAAAGAATAGTTTTGTCCATTCAAACAATAAAGGAGCTTTAATTTTTCTGAAAGGGAGATAAGGGGACTTAAATTATTGCTAGAAGTCGAAGTCAATGTTCTTAAACAAGTATCCAACCTTTCCGTCATTCGCCATAATATCTCAGAGGAAAACCACGGATCGAGTTTAGGAAATGTTGGCTCGATTTGTGTCTCATTTATGCTGGGAAATATATCTTTTTGTTGATGATTAAGTAATGATTTTCTTACTTTCCCTGTTTTACGTTCTTGATAATAATTTTCTAAAATCGCTCTAGCTGTTTTTTTAGTGACTCTTTCTCCTAAAATTTGTGATAGTTCTGTCCAGAATGTTGAGCCTATCATCTTGATATTAGACATTGAACAATAACAATTATCTGCGATTTCCTCGTAGGACTGATTAAACCAAACTCCTCGTAATAAATTGGTTTGAATACTATTGATAGGTTGACCTTTTGCTTCAAAATACAGTTTATTGACTAGATTAATAGCGACTTCTATATTCATCATTATTGAGACGAACAAACTTACAATGATCTTAGTAACCTTTCTTGTTTTACCTACTATAACCATTAATTGATACAGTTGATATACTTTTTATATTTTTTGTTCTTTCTAGACTTTTTAGACTTTTTGTACTGTAAAAAAAATAATTTTCAACTAAATCAATACTTTTTAGGCTGAAATTTATTGATTAACTGTGATATAAGAAATCTGTGTTTTTTATTTGGTCAAACTAAGTTGATGAAAATTCTTAATAGTCTTGTTTTGATGGCAGGATTTCTCGCTTTAGGTCAATCCGCTCACGCTGCGGTCATTGCTAATTATGACTTTGAGCCTAATAATCTCAGTGGCACACAAGCTGATATTGATGGTTCGGCGCAAACGGACTGGACAACCTCTATTTTGTTCGACAATGCCATCGGAACCGGGGCTGTAGGTGCTCCTAATCAAGATCCCTTAAATAGAGATTTATTCACAGGAAATACAGGTAACTTTTTAGCCCTTTCTTCTAACCGTGAAGGTGATACGGGAGTCCCAACGGGTACAACTGGAGAATCAACTTGGTTCACTTTTGATGTTACCCCCTCGACGGGAACCACCTTCGACTTTACTGGGCAAACGGCCAGTATTGATACTTATGCGTTTAATAGTTTAGGTTCTGGTACATCTGCCACTGATTGGACCTTATACTTTAGTCTTGATGGGGGTAGTTCTTTTAGCTCCTTAGGAACCTTTGCTGGAGCCACCGCCGGACCGAGTGCCGGGACTACTGGACCGGTAGCACTGTCTTGGTCTTTAGACTCCCTTGGGACACAAACGGGAACCGTAACATTTCTGTTAGATCCAGTCAGTACCGCACAAACCAATGGGGTTGTCGAACAACGGGCTACAGGGTTTGATAATCTGCTTGTAGAAGCAGAGGTTATTCCCACCACCTCTGAACCGGTTCCTGAACCTTTAACCATTCTCGGTGCTGGAACTGCTGTTATTTTTGGTAGCCATTTCAAACGCAAGTTAAAGCAGAAGTCTAAAAGCAAAGGTTAATCAAATTAATTGAGTTTATGATTGTCAGCGATCGCTTTTTTTGAAAAAGGCGATCGCTCAACTGTATTACTGACATCTTTCACGCCTTACAAAATAACTTAATAGCTAAAAAGAAGACAGTCAATGTTCAAGCAGTTAGCCTTAAAATAAGATACTTTTGCCTGTCTTGGTGAGCGTTCCCTTGCGCAGATGCGAAGGCGCGGGGTCTCACCGCTCTTGCCTCTTGCCTACCCCCCCTGCCCCTTACCCCCCCTGCCCCTTACCCCCCCTGCCCCTTACCCCCCTGCCCCCCTTATAAAGGGGGGTGTGGGGGGTGTGGGGGGTGTAATCGAAGGTGCAAGATATAAGTCTTAGCAATGTTTCAAAAGAGGATTAGGATTGACTAATAACCTGCAAAGAAACACCACCTTGATTATTAGTAGGATCTCCTCCATCTACCACATAGAATTGTACTTCCGTGTCTTCTGTCAGAGTAAAGCTAACATCGGCGGGGGGGTTAGCTAAAGCAGCACTAGCTGTCGAATAACGATCTGTGCGATCGACTTTAACCGAGTCCGTATTTCCTAATTGATAAAAATACTTGTGTTCCCAACCTTTGGTGCAATGTTCCCCATTGCTATCGCACCCATCAATTAACTCAGTCCGAGTCCAGGCATCATAGTTACCACCATCGGCTTGACCAATGACATGAAGGGTGTAGGTTCCAGCAGGAAGAGTGATCTTGGTAGCAGTTTCGGGAGATAGGTTTTGAGTGGAGTCGATATTAATGATGTTACCCTCAACCGATGGACTTTCACCCGAACAAGGAGTCAAAGGAATCTGTTTGGTTCCAATTTCGGCAAAATCGAAA
>NZ_PRLH01000112.1 GCF_003013815.1 Cyanothece sp. BG0011
TATTAAACTTTGCCCACCCTACTTTTAGACTATTTTAAGTTTTTTAAGTATTTAAAAAAATGACACAATTAACAACAGAAAAGCAACAAACTTTAGAACAATTAATTGAAGAAATTAGCCGTTACGAAGAAATTGTTAGTCAATGGGATAAAAATCAACAGGTTGCAGTGGAACGGTTAAAAGAAGCCATTGAAAACTTACACAAAGAAGCTTTAACCCGTCTCATTAAAACCCTAAAAAAAGAAGCCTTACCGGCATTAAAAGAGGCGGTACAAGATGAATTAGTCTATGGACTCTTACGCTATCATGAGTTAATTAAACCCCCGACACCCCCGTTAGAACAACGTATCCAACAAGCTTTAGAAACAGTACGGCCAGGGTTAAAAAGTCATCACGGTGATGTGGAATTAGTGGCTATTCAATTACCTGATACGGTAGAAGTCAAATTAATAGGAACTTGTAGTAATTGTCCGGCTTCTACACTAACCATGAAACAAGGGGTAGAACAAGCGATAAAAACCTATTGTCCTGAAATTAAAAACGTTATCTCTGTCAATAATACAGTTACTTATACAGGGGAAAAAATAGAGAGTCCTTTTAGCAGTTCTCAAGACGCTGGTTGGGTTGCTTTAGCTAGGGTTGATGAAATTCCTAACGGGGGAATCTTACCTTTAGAAATTGAGGGGTTAAAGTTAATTTTAGTGAGGAAAGATGACATAGTTAAAGGTTATCGTAACAGTTGTATGCACTTAGCCATGCCATTAGATACAGGAAAGGTAGAAAATGGTATTTTGACCTGTTTACATCATGGGTTTCAGTATCATTTAGAAACAGGGGAATGTCTCACTTCTCCAGGAATATTTCTTGAAGCTTATCCCGTTAAAAGAAAGCAGGAAAAAGTGTTAGTTAAAATTGCTTAGTTATCAGTTATAGTTTTTTGTTTCAGATAAACTTGATGGATGGTAATGAATCATGCAACAGCAACAAACTTTTAACAGCAGTTTCTTAAGTAGAGTTTTTGTTCTGCTTTATGGTGTCTTTTGTTATTTTGCTTTCCTTTTAACTTGCGCTTATGCTGTGGGTTTTATTGGTAATATTTTTTTACGAAAATCCCTTGATTCTAATGGTCAAGAATCATTAGTCACTGCTTTATTAATTGATGTGGGTTTGTTGAGCATTTTTGCGTTACAACATAGTGTGATGGCCCGTAAACAATTCAAAGCTTGGTGGACACAGTTAATTCCTAAACCGATGGAAAGAAGCACCTATGTTTTATTTTCTAGCTTAGCTTTAATCCTTGTTTTTTGGCAATGGCGACCCATTGGTATGACAATTTGGCAGTTTGATAATTTAGTCGCACAAATTATCTTTTATTCTCTATTTGCGTTAGGTTGGATAATTGTTCTGGTGTCTACTTTTTTAATCAATCATTTTGATTTATTTGGACTGCGACAGGTTTATCTTTATTTTGAAGGAAAAGACTATACTCCATTAAAGTTTAAAACCCCTGCCTTTTATCAATATGTTCGTCATCCTTTATATGTGGGTTGGTTTCTCGTATTTTGGATGACTCCTATCATGACAGTTTCTCATCTTGCCTTTGCTTTAGTGACGACTATTTATATTTTAGTGGCTATTCAATTAGAGGAAAAAGACTTAGTTGATATTCATGGAGAAAAATATCAAAATTATCGTCGTCAAGTGCCTATGTTAATTCCTTTTATTGGTAAAAAATCTTAAAAGAAGGCAGGAGTTGAAAGGCAGAAGGCAGGAGGTGTGTTAGATAGAGGGTGAAACCTAAATCTAACCTGAGAAAGTTAACAGTTGTATTGAGATTTAGTTTTATACATTTTCTAATGTCTTAGGAACTTTTAACCCTAATAAGAGAACTCTGGTTGCCATAAATAATGATAAAGCTAACCACAATAAGTTACTACTATTGTAATGCCAAGCGATAACAGCTACGGGAACAAACCCCAAAAATGTTGACCCTAAAGCTGTGTTTCGTAACATCACACCTTCAGCTAAACCGATAAAATACCCATCTAAAATAAAAGCAATGGAACCAAAACCCAGTACCGGTAATAACCAAATAACATGAGATGTCAGATAAGGATAAATTTCAGTGTGATTGGTTAATAAACTAAATAACGTTTCAGGGAATAAAACTAAAAGGGAAACTGACATTAACGCTAAGATAAAACTTAGACCTGCCGAAAACTTAAGTAAAGGCATTAACTGTTTTTTAATGCCTTGTCCTTTGAAATTACCGGCTAAAGATTCAGTGGCAAAGGCTAAACCATCAATAAAATAAACCACTAAAGAAAAGACTTGTAATAATACCGAGTTTTCTGCTAAAACTAGAGTTCCCATGGCAGAACTAACATTGGTAAATAAAGAGAAAGCAGATAATAAAATCAATGTCCGAATAAATAAATCTCGGTTTAACATTAAATTCCCTTTCCACTGTTCAAAAGAAAGCTTTTTAATCACTTGCTTAACTTCTTTCCAGTTAATATCGAGTGCTACAAAAAGAACCCCAAATAAACACATAATAATCTGACTCAAAGATGTGGCCAAACCAGCCCCACCACTGTCTAAACCCCAACGAATAATTAATAAGTAATCCAGGATAACATTAGCCCCATTACCAATAATAGAAAGCCACAAAACTTTACTACTTTGTTCTTTTCCTAGAAACCAACCAATGAGAACAAAATTAAGTAAAGCAGCCGGTGCGCCCAAAATACGATTATCATAATAAGCTTGAGCAGAGGCTTTAACTAAAGGGGCAGCACTGACTAAATTAAATCCTATCCACCTTAAAGGATACTGTAAAACTAAAATAATTAATCCTAAACTTAAGGCTAATAGTCCATTTTTTAGCAGCACTAATAAAACTTCTTGAGAGTCTTTTCGTCCCATTCCTTGCGCAGTTATTCCCGTTGTGCTAGTGCGTAAAAATCCCAAGGCACGATAAAGATAATTAAAAATAATCGTGGCTAAAGTTACCCCGGCTAAATGATGAATATCCTGTAAATGGCCTAAAAAAGTGATACTGAGTAAACCAGCAATAGGAACCATTAAATTAGATAAGATATTAATGGAAGCTAAACGGAGAAAACGCCAGGAAAAAGAAGGTAAGTTTAAAAATTCTAGAAAACGATTCTTATAGGCTTCTAGATGAACTATCTTAAAAGAAGATTCCATATATTCCTTGTAATAAGCTTTTATGTAAATTTAAAAATCCATAGGTTTATTGATTCTATGGGTTGATGATAATGATAATTAATTTTTGCTTAATTATTCAACTATAACACTACTAGGCAATAGGCAAGGGTTCTCCCCTAACAAAAGGGGGAGTTAGAAGGGGTGGCAATGGGCAATGAGTAAGCGATGAGTACACATACTCAAATGCACTTGTACCGCTTTATGAGAAAAAAAACCTATTTCTTTAGAAAAGTTTACTTTTGATTAACATCTTGTTACAATGCCTGTGTGACAACGCTCAAATCGAGCTTGTAATTCCTGATCTCAGGAAACGCAATTTTTCATAAATATCACATACATCATACGCGCATACGCAAGGATAACTATGGTTCAAGCAAAACCGTTGACTGATAAGACTGTTTCTAAGTCTAATCAGATTATTCAGTTCAATCACCCTGTAAAATACCGTACTTCGGAATGGTATACAGGACATGGTGAAATTGTCGCTAGTGGAGATAATCGTTCCTTTGAAGTATCAGCCAGTTATAACTTAAAAGCAACGGTTAAGTTAGTTAACGAAATCTTAAACATCGATAACCCAACCTTAGCCGAGATTTATAGTAGTCGTGGTCGTTGCGTTGCCATTGTTGATCTTACCGTTGACGAACTGTATGGGGAAGCAATACGTCGTTATTTCGAGTATCATGAAATTCCCTTGGAATTACTGCCTTGTCGTGCCTGGGAATCCGATAAAACTCCCCAAACCGTTAATAACTTATTAGCCTTTCTCGGGAAAGATGGGTGTGATGTTTCCCGTAACGAACCCGTTTTAGTTATTGGTGGCGGCGTATTAAGTGATGTGGCCGGGTTAGCTTGTGCATTGCAACACCGTCGCACCCCTTATATTATGATCGGAACTACGGTGGTTGCTGCCATTGATGCGGGTCCGTCTCCTCGTACCTGTACCAACGGCAGTCAATTTAAGAATAGTATGGGGGTTTATCATCCTCCTGTTCTCACCTTAGTTGATCGTACCTTTTTCCGTACCTTAGACACCGGTCATATTCGTAACGGAATGGCTGAAATTATTAAAATGGCGGTTACCGATGACCCTGTTTTATTTGAATTAATGGAAGAATACGGCACTCGTTTATTAGAGACTCATTTTGCTACCTTAGACGGGGATGAGGACCTACAAGAGATCGCTGATGAAGTGATTTATCGGGCTTTATTCTCCTATATGAAGCATGAAGGGACAAATATGTTTGAAACCTATCAAGATCGTCCCCATGCTTACGGACACACCTGGAGTCCTCGTTTTGAACCAGCAGCCAAGTTAATGCACGGTCATGCGGTTTCTATCGGGATGGCCTTTGGTGCCAGTTTAGCCACAGAAATGGGTTGGTTATCTCCAGAAGATCGCGATCGCATTATCGCATTATGTAGTTCCATCGGCTTATCTGTATTCCATCCCATCATCGAAGACATGGACATCATGTTAGAAGGACAGAAAAATATGCGCCGTAAGCGTGGAGAAGGTGGACTTTGGGCCCCATTACCCACAGGGATTGGAGAATGTGACTTTGCTCAAGAAGTTTCATCCGGGTTACTACAACAAGCAGTGAATAACCATAAGACGTTGTGTGTTTCCTTGCCATCTGGGGGAGAAGGCAAGGAAATGTATCTCAGCGATCTTGGTTTAGCATAGGAGGGATTAAAAGATGAGTCAATTATTAACCACTCCACCGACGGCTAGACCGGTCACGCCTTTAGGCATTCTAGTGGAAAAATTAGAAAATGTCCGTAAATTGGCTGAAAATGAAGAAGTTTCGGCTTCTCTATTGACCGCATTACAAGAGGTGGAAGCCTTAGCATCAGGCATTGATCCCTATCTAGATGACTGTACTACCGAAGAATCCGCCGCTTTAGCCAACTTAGCCCAAAAAACGGCACAAGAAGACTGGAGTAAGCAGTTTTCCGACGGTGCAACGGTCCGTCAGTTAGAACAGGAAATGTTATCGGGCCACATTGAAGGACAAACTTTAAAATTGTTTGTTTCGATGATGGGTGCAAAACGTATCCTGGAAGTAGGAATGTTTACTGGTTATTCTGCTTTAGCGATGGCCGAAGCGTTACCGGAAGATGGTTGCGTTATCGCTTGCGAAGTGGATCAATATGTGGCAGACTTTGCTCGCGCTTGTTTTGATGAGTCGGAACATGGGCGCAAAATTGACATTAAAGTGGCTCCTGCATTGGAAACCATGCAAGCCTTAGCAGAGGCTCAAGAATGCTTTGATTTAGTGTTTATTGATGCCGATAAGACCGAGTACATTGACTACTTTAAACTGCTGTTAGAGCGCAATTTAGTGGCTTCTGGGGGCATTATCTGCGTGGATAATACTTTGTTGCAAGGACAGCCCTATTTACCAGCGCAACAACGCACAGCTAACGGAGAAGCGATCGCTCAGTTTAACCGTTTTGTGGCGAATGATGACCGTGTGGAACAGGTATTATTGCCCCTGCGCGATGGGTTAACCCTCATTCGACGAAAATAGTTGAATCATGAATAATGCTGTAGGGGTCAACGGCCGTTGACCCCTACACAGACATTTTTGCTAACAAGAAATTTAGAAAAAAATAATGACTGCTTTTTTCAAAACCATCGGTACATTGGGATTACTTTTAATTGCTTTTCCCATTAATATAACTATTGTTTTTTTGTCTCTTATTATTGGTTGGGTTACGTCTCCTTTTTCTCAAAGACAGGTTAATAAAACTCCTAAAAAAGTCCTTTTAACTGGGGGTAAAATGACCAAAGCGTTGCAACTTGCCCGTTGCTTTCATCAAGCTGGTCATGAGGTTTATTTAGTTGAAACCCATAAATATTGGTTATCAGGACATCGTTTTTCTAATGCTGTCAAAGGATTTTATACCGTTGACGCACCAGAAAAAGATCCAGCCGGCTATTATCAAGGACTATTAAATATTGTTCAAAAAGAAAACATTGATATTTTTATTCCTGTTTCTAGTCCTGTTGCCAGTTATTATGATTCAGTTGCTGGTAGTTTATTAACCCCTTATTGTGAAATAATGCACTTTGAACCTAACACAACAAAGATGTTAGATGATAAGTTTGAATTATGTCAACAAGCAGAGGTATTAGGGTTATCTGCACCGCAAGCTTTTTTAATAACTGATCCTCAAGAAATACTAGAGTTTGACTTTGAAAAGAATCAAGGGAGAAAGTATCTTTTAAAAAGTATTAAATATGACTCTGTTTCTCGCTTAGATATGACAAAACTTCCCTTTGTAGGAATGGAAGACTATGTTAAAAGTTTACCCATTACTAAAGATAATCCCTGGACGATGCAAGAATTTATTACAGGGAGAGAATACTGTACCCATAGCACCGTTAGAAAGGGAAAAATAAGACTTCATTGCTGTTCAGAATCCTCTCATTTTCAGGTAAATTACCAACATATTGATAAGCCAGAGATTTACACATGGGTTGAAATATTTGTCAAGGAATTAAATCTAAGTGGACAAATTTCTTTTGATTTTATTCAGTCAGAAGATGGTACAATTTACCCCATTGAATGTAACCCTAGAACTCACTCCGCTATTACTATGTTTTATAATCATCCAGGGGTAGCTAATGCTTATCTGAATGATGGTGAAACAGGAGATAAACCCATCACTCCTTTAGCTGAGAGTAAGCCCACTTATTGGCTATATCATGAGGTTTGGCGGTTGACTGGCATTCGTTCTTTATCTGATTTTCAAGCTTGGATCAAGAATATTACAACAGGCACAGATGCTATTTTTCAATTCAATGATCCTTTGCCTTTCTTAATGGTTCCTCATTGGCAAATTAGCTTATTATTACTGCAAAATTTAGTCCAGTTAAAAGATTGGGTTAAAATTGACTTTAATATTGGTAAATTGGTAGAGATTGGTGGCGATTAGGTGAATGTAGAATTTAGAATGTAGAATTTAGAATTAAATTAAATTTAAACATTCTTTCTTAACTCTGTACTCTAAAGAATAATGGTTGATCAAATTGGCATCATCATAACTTTTATCTTTTTTCTGCTGTTATTTACAGGAGTAGGAACCTATTCAGCTACTAAGAAACAAGCCACTACTACTGATTATTTATTAGCCAGTCGTCAGGTTAACCCTTGGTTAACTGCCCTCTCAGCTATGGCAACCGGGCAAAGTGGCTTATTATTCATCGGACAAGTCGGTTTTGCTTATAATATCGGCATTTCCGCCATGTGGCTAATTATTGGTTGGGCGATCGGCGATTATCTCGCTTGGTTGTTCGTTTTTCAACCTTTGCGAGAACAGTCTGAAGCCACAGCATCGGATACGGTTTCGAGCTTTTTAGGCAAAAATATTAAAGGATATCGCCTAATTGCCTTATTTTCTGCCATTATTACCATTGTTTTTCTCGGTTCCTACGCAGCAGCCCAACTGGTAGCCGGTAGTAAAGCTTTAAATGCAGTGTTTGGCTGGAACTACAACCTAGGGATTATCGTCGGGACGGTTATTGTGGTCATTTACTGCTTTTCTGGGGGTATTCGTGCATCCATTTGGACTGATGCCCTACAAGGTATATTAATGTTCGGGTCCCTATTGTTATTATTGGCGATCGCAATTATTCAATGTGGTGGTTTTTCCAATCTTTGGGCATCTTTAAATCAAATTGATCCAAATTTAACTAATTTTAGCCCTCAGTCTCTACCGTTAGGCTTCATACCTTTCCTTATTGGTTGGATCGTGGCCGGGTTTGGAGTCGTCGGCCAACCTCATATTATGGTCCGGGCCATGGCTATTGACTCACCGAAAAATATTGCTTTCGCCAGAAACTTAAAATTGAGTTTAGGCTTAACTAACTCTTTCTCTGCGTTGGGTATTGGTTTAACCGCTAGGGTGTTATTACCTGAGTTACTGACTTCTGGCGATCCAGAGTTAGCCTTACCCTATCTTTCTTTGGAGTTGTTACCGGTTGTTTTAGTGGGGTTGATCTTAGCCGGACTATTTTCTGCAACCATGTCTACGGCAGACTCACAAATTTTATCTTGTTCTGCAGCCTTAACTCAAGACGTTTTCCCTGGAATGTCTCAATCTTATAATTTCGCTAAAATCGGCACGTTAACCGTTACTGCGGTTATTTTAGTCATGGCCTTAGCAGGAGATAATAATGTCTTCGCCTTAGTTACCTTTGCTTGGTCAGCCTTAGCCTCTGGGTTGGGACCTTTGTTACTGGTGAAAGTGTGGCAACAACCAGTTAATACCATAACGGCGATCGCAATGATGATCGTAGGTATTGCCACCGCCTTGATCTGGAATTTAGTCCTTAACCTCTCCGATATCGTCTACGAAGTATTACCCGGTATGGTTGCAGGAATGGCTGTTTATGGCGTGTATTGGTTGGTAAGGAAACAGGGAAAAGTAACTTAATTAATTCATTTTTAACTATTAATCAGGAGATTTAACTATGTCAGTTCTTAATATTCTGCATTTAGTCGGTTCAGCCGAAAATCAGTTTTATTGCGACTTATCTCGTCTTTATGCTAAAGACTGCATTGCAGCAACAGCAAAACCCTCGCGCTATAGATTTTTTATTGCTTATATTACCCCCGATCGCTTGTGGCGTTTTCCTGCATCGTTAAGTCGCCAAGACATTAGTGTGGCTAAACCGTTATCCCTCTCTCAAGCTATCCAGTGGATCACAGAACAAAATATTGACTTAGCCTTACCTCAGATGTTTTGTGTTCCAGGAATGACGCAGTATCGCAGTTTATTGGATCTTCTCAACATCCCTTATTTGGGCAATACCGCCGAGTTAATGGCCTTAACCGCAAACAAAGCCAAAGCTAAGGCGATCGTCCGTTCAATGGGGGTTAAAGTCCCTTACGGGGAACTTTTACGCCAGGGCGACACCCCAAACATACGGCCGCCGGTAGTTATTAAACCGGACAACTCCGATAACTCTTTAGGGGTAACATTGGTTAAAACAATGGACGAATATGACGCAGGGCTAAAAAAAGCCTTTGAATATGCCGATCAAGTATTAGTAGAAGAATATATCGAACTGGGAAGAGAAGTGAGATGTGGAACCATTGTAAAAGAAGGTGAATTAATTAGTTTACCCTTAGAAGAATATGCCGTTAATACTGAAAATAATCCTATTCGTAACTATGAGGATAAACTAAAAAAAGATGATGCAGGGGAATTAACCTATGCGGCCAAAGATAAGAAAAAAGCTTGGATAGTTGACAGTAATGATCCTGTAACTCGACGGGTTCAAGAAATAGCCAAACAATGTCATCAAGCATTAGGTTGTCGTCATTATAGTTTATTTGATTTTCGTATCGATCCCCAAGGACAACCCTGGTTTTTAGAAGCTGGTTTATACTGTTCTTTTTCCCCGAAAAGTGTTATCCCCATGATGGCAGAAGCGAAGGGCATTTCTTTAGATGAACTATTAGAAATAACCATCAAAGAAACCCTCAAATAAAACGGTAGGGTGGGCAATGCCCACCTTAATTATTTATAGATTAATCAAGCAATAATGTTAGAAAGGGATTAGAAGGTGACAAACGTTCATTTCCTTCAATAGCATTATAAATTTCATTGTTTGAACGGATAAAATTCTCTTCTTCCCAAAATTCTCCTTGTTCAAGTATTGAATGTTCTTTATCGAATTCTTGATCTATATAGCTTGCTTCATAATATTCTTGTTCATCAAGCAAGTCATGTTTTTCTTTTGCTTCTTGATCAATATAGTAATGTCCATCATCATCTCCTGGATCAAAATAGTCTAATTTTTTATGCTCATAACTTGCCCATTCATCAATTTCTTGATGTTTTTGTTGAAAATATATATTCAAATATTCTAATTGTATTGTTTTTTCACTTTCAACTTCTTGATGATAGGGTTGATGAGACAGTTGAGCAACTAAAACATAAAGATGTCAAAAATTTAGACTGGGAACATTTAATTGAGGAAATAGAAGCATTGGGAAACGAACAAAGACGTAAAGTAAGAAGTTATTTAAAAAAACTTTTTATTCATTTACTTCTTTATGGTTACTGGGTTGCAGAAAAAGAAAGATGTGCTAAAGGTTGGCGAGATGAAATTGATAACTTTCGAGATGAATTAGAGGATTTATTAGAGTCAAAAGTTCTTTATAATTATTATAAACAAGAGTTTGATAGAATGTATCAAAAAGCAAGGTTAAGGGCAATTCAAAAAACAGCTTTATCTTCCTCGGTATTCCCTAAAAAATGTCCTTTTACATCTGAACAAGTTCTTGATTTTGAGTTTTTACCAGAATAATGCAAGCAAAAGTTACTAATTATAAGTTAAACTTCAGTAGGGGCTTAATAATATTAAGCCCTTACAAAAATATTAAATAAGACTTCCATTCGTTAGTATTGATTATTTTCACGTTGCATCTATGGGAAAAATCTATTAAGATAATAGAAAATTATCTTTAAAAACGTCATAAATATTTTCTGAAGATCAATGAATCAAATTGTAGACACAATTTTCAACAGCATAAATGACCTTATTGCTAGTGCTATCAAAGGTATACCCGCAGTTTTAGCTGCAATTATCATTCTCATTTTAACCAAATTTGTCGCCGACTTTATTTGCAGGTTAGTCAGTAAGATTGGGGAACAAACCATTAAAAGTAATTCATTACAACTGCTTTTAGCAAAAACAACCCATGTATTAGTTTGGGTTGCTGGCATTCTTTTTGCTGCGGTTGTTGCCTTTCCTGGATTAAGATTAGGGGATATTATTGCTACATTGGGACTCAGTTCCGTTGCCATTGGTTTTGCTTTCCAAGACATTTTCAAGAACTTTTTAGCCGGTATTCTATTATTGGCACAAGAACCCTTTCGTATCAATGATCAAATTATCGTAGGAGAGTATGAAGGCACAGTAGAAGCCATAAGTGTTCGTACCACACAAATCAGAACCTATCAAGGGGAAAGGGTGTTATTGCCCAATTCTACCGTATTTACCAGTGCAGTTCAAGTAAGAACCGCTTTTAATTATCGTCGTACTGATCTAGGGGTTGGAGTCGATTATAACACCAGTTTACCTCAAGCAAAATCCATTTTATTAAAAACCGTTGATGATATTCAAGGTATATTAGAAAGTCCTGAACCGGAAGTTGATTTAGTTAGTTTTGGGGATAGTTCTATTGATTTAATTGTCCGCTATTGGACAGCCCCATCTCAAGCAGTAGTAAGACGAATTCAAAGTAAGACCATTATCGCCATTAAAGCAGCTTTTGACGCAGCGGATATCAATATTCCTTATCCCATTCGTACGGTTTATCATTACGATCAACACGATTATAATGATTATCTTCCTAACGGAGCTCAAGAATCTAACGATTCTAAGGAATACGCTAATCATCACTAAATCTATATTTGCTATGGCTATTTAAGCTGATCTAAAAGGCCATAGCAACAGAAAAAATTAAATTTTCTAGTGGAAATTGTCACCCTGTCATTTAGAAAGAGATATTATAAAATAATAATCAGAAGACTCAAGTGAGGAGACAATCAATTATGGATGTTAAATTAATTTTAGTCGTTTTAACCGCTTTATTTACCGTGTCTTGTTTATTTTTTGGCACGAAAAACGGCTTTTATGACTCTGATAACTACGACGGCAATGGTTCAGCCCATTAATGACTAGGATTAAAGCGCAGCGCAAAGCGGATCTCTTCGAGATCGCTGCCTAAATGTCCATCCCACTGTTACCTCATCAACTCACACACCATTTGGGGACTAAAGACAGGTATCACGAATTATCAAGCCCAGAAATTAGAGCATTATCACCAATCACCACAAATTTGATCTATCCTAAAATTTGAGTATTTTGTGTGTGGTGTGAGGAAAACAATGGTATATCATCAAAAGGGATCTAAAGTAGCCCGAAAAAAAATATCGAGGTTACCTTTGTTAGCTTCAATATTTTACGGTTGTTCTTACGGGATTTTAGGGTGGGGTGTAATACAAGGTTTCCTAGTACCTGCTAGTTTAGCTCAAGAAGAAATTGATCTCCTTGAGGTGGAGGAGTCTCCTGTCGAAACCTTTCGAGACGAAGATATTCCCCCAGGACCGATCAACCTCCTTTATTTGATGTGAGAACCTCAGAACAGTTTAATCTCTATCGTTTAGCCATTGGGGATGCCATTACTGTTACGGTTCTTGACTTTGAGGAATTTAGTTTTGCC
>NZ_PRLH01000120.1 GCF_003013815.1 Cyanothece sp. BG0011
TTGGGCGCGACGGAGAATCTTATCATCGATATCGGTAAAATTCTGAACGTAGGTCACTTCATATCCCCGCCATTGCAGATAGCGACGTACCATATCCCAGATAATATAGGAACGGGCATGACCTAAATGGCAATAATCGTATACGGTTACGCCACAGCAATACATCGTTACTCGACCTGGTAGAAGAGTTGCAAAGGGTTCGAGGCGACGGGTTTGGGTATTGTAAATTTGTAAAGTCATTTCATTTATCATTTATCATTTACCATTAATGTTCAATGTTCATTGTTTAATGTTCAATGAGGTTCACCAAGGTAAATTAAGCAGACTAAATTTAGTGACGTTCTCCCTCCGTTAACCGCTTGGGCGGTATAACGGGGGCTTCTAAAACAGAGATAACTGCATATACTCAGTTCCAGAAGTTTCCTGCTTCACAGGCTGTCCACTGACTAAGCCTCCACAGGCAGACGGGATGAGACCCACCCCATGTATTTGCAATGCCTTTTTTATAATATTAACTGCGGCGTTTTCATCCCTATCCATTGTCAAATTACATTTCGGACATTCATGTAATCTAACTGATAGTGTTTTCGGAACTTTATGACCACAGCTTGAGCAATTTACTGTCGTTCCATGAGGACTAACTTTGACAAACCAAACGCCGCGTTTTACCGCCACTGCTTCTAATTTTGTTAAGAAATTTCCCCAAGCGACATCTAAAATACTCTTAGCCAATTTAGTTTTAGCTAACCCTTTGATGTTTAAGTCTTCACAAGCAATAAAATCATAATTATTGACCAACCAATGTGCTGTTTTGTAGTGCCAGTCTTTTCGATATCTAGCAATTTTTTGATGAGTTAAAGCTATTCTTTTTTGTTGTTTCTCATAGTTTTTTGACCCTTTATTTTTTCTGGCTAATTTACGTTGTTGACGAGCTAAATGCTTTTGTCGATTGCGATAAATCTTTTTAACAGCAACTGTTTTTCCTTGACTGGTAGTCAAAAACTCTTTTAATCCTACATCAATTCCAACTGCTGATTTGATATTATCTATGGGAATAACATTCGGAATCGTCTCATCTTCTGCTGTAATACAGACATAGTATCCATCTGCTTTTTTAACGATTGTAGCTGTTTTAAGAATAAAACTTTCAGGAATCGGACGATGGATTACAACTGGTATAGCTCCCCATTTTTTTGTCCAAAGACAATTATTTTGAAACTTGATAACAGCTTTGGGATGATTAACTCTCGAAAAACTAAAAGACCTTAATTGACCAGCTTTTTTAAATCTAGGTCGCCCTCCTCTTTTACCTTTTTTATCTGGAACTAACCATCTTTTCCAGGCTTTTTCTAATCTTTGAAGATTCATCTGTTGAACTTCGCAGTAGATATTTTTGTAGTCAGGAAAGAGAGTTTTTGTCTGTTTTAAATCTGATTGTTGAGTGTAATAATTAACTTTTTCTGGTATTTCTCCTATGGTTTCACTAATTAAACTGCATCTATCAATAGCACATCGAGTCCGTCTTAACCAGTCCAAACGCTGACCTAGCGCATAGTTCCAGTGACGACGTAAAAGTTCTAACCACTGGTTTATACACTCTGCTTGCTTTTGATTAGGCTTGATTCGGTACTCAAATGTCAGTATCATAATACTATTATTGTAGCACTTATCGTTGTTAATGAACAATAGTTATAGTAAAGAAAATAGGTCAGTTTACTTACTTGCCGTACATATTGTCTTAGTGACTAAATATCGGAGAAAAGTCATTACCCCTGACATCCTATCTCGTCTGCAACGAATTTTCACAGATACTTGCAGTAAATGGGATTGTCGATTAGTAGAATTTAATGGTGAAACAGACCATGTTCATCTACTTGTTGAGTTTAATCCTAAAGTTCAACTTAGTAAATTTATTGCTAATTTAAAAACTGTTTCTTCTCGTTTAATCAGAAAAGATTTTTCAGATCATTTAACTCAATTTTATGGACAAAAACCTGTGTTCTGGACTGGTTCTTATTTTATTGCTACTTGCGGTGGTGTAACGATTGAACAACTTAAACAATATGTTGAAAAACAACAATCTCCTGTTTAAAAGGACTCCCTATGGTCGGTTTATTTTTTGGTCGGTAATTCCCCTCCCCCTAACATTCGTATAAGGGGAGACCCCTTACCGACATTTAAGTTGGGTAAAATCAAACCAGCCAAACAATCATTAAGCTGTTGTTTAATTAGAGACTCATCCAAATTACGCCCAATGAATACCAGTTCATTCTTTGGTTGACTCGTCCAATCATCTGCTTGCAGATCGTAGCGAGGTCCGCTCAGTTGAAAAATATGGCGAGAGGGACTTTCTTGAAACCAGAGTATCCCCTTGGCACGAAATACACTATTAGGCATTTGTTCAGATAAAAAGTGTTCAAATTTTTCAAGTTCAAAAGGGCGATCGCTTTCAAAAGAAATGAAGTTAAATCCATCGGTTTCTAAATGATTGTTAAAATTAGATTTGTTATGTCGAAACTCGGAAATTTCAGTTTGATAATTATCTGTTTGAGTTAAACCAATATCTAAAATTAACGGTAAAGGGACTTGTCCATATTCACTCTCTAAAATTCTAACGCCTGGTTTAGTCTCTTCAATAAATGCTTTTAATTCACTAATTTTATCTTTAGGGGCTAAGTCAATTTTATTTAAAATAACCATGTCACCGTATCTAATTTGGCTTAAAGCAGCATCGCTATCAAAATGTTCAGCATCAAAAGCTTCTGCATCCACAACGGTAATAATAGAATCAAGACGAGTTAAAAATTTTAATTCTGTTCCTAAAAAAGTCAAGATAATCCGTAAGGGAGCTGCTAATCCTGTTGTTTCAACAACTAAATAATCTACTTTTTCTTCTCTTGCTAAAATTCGATAAACAGCATTAATTAAACCATCATTAATGGTGCAACAAATACAACCATTATCTAATTCTATCATATCTGAATCGACTGAAATTAAAAGTTTCTCATCAATATTAATGTCGCCAAACTCGTTGACTAACACTGCTATTTTCAAATCATCTTTATTTTGTAAAATTTGATTGAGTAAAGTGGTTTTGCCACTCCCTAAGAAACCAGTAATTATCGTGACTGGCATTCCACTTTTAGGTAAGGATGGCAGAGCATCGGACAGGTTGAAGTTTAGACGAGTCATATTTTTCGGTTAGTTCGTCCCATTAATTTTGAGAATAATAATCATTTTCAAAATTAATATAACACAACAATGCTTTTTGTTTATAATTGTGTCGGGTTAGGGGCATCCCCATAAACGGCTTTGGGATCAAATGTTTTCTCGGTTTCAGTAAAAGTTAACTGTAGTGGTTGCTCGGAAGAAACAGCACTTTTTCCCGTAGGAATACAGCGATAAAAACAAGAGCGATAACCCACGTGACAACTGGCCCCCGAACCAGCTACGATAACCTGCATCCAGAGACAGTCTTGGTCATCATCAATGGTTAACTGTGCTACTTTTTGCACCAGTCCACTAGATTGACCTTTATGCCATAGTTGCTGACGACTGCGACTGTAATAGTGAGCTTCTCCGGTTTCAATGGTTTTAACTAACGCCTCTTCGTTCATATAAGCGTGCATCAGCACTTCGCCTGTTTTGACATTGGTGGTAACCACTGGAATTAAACCATTGCCGTCGAATTTGGGAGCAAGGAACAAACCTTCTTCTACTTGTTCGACTGAAGTTCTGGCAGTAAATAGGGGATTCATATTATTTCAAGTCCAACTTAAATGTCGGTAAGGGGTCTCCCCTTATACGAATGTTAGGGGGAGGGGAATTACCGACCAAAAAATAAACCGACCATAGGGAGTCCTTTTAAACAGGAGATTGTTGTTTTTCAACATATTGTTTAAGTTGTTCAATCGTTACACCACCGCAAGTAGCAATAAAATAAGAACCAGTCCAGAACACAGGTTTTTGTCCATAAAATTGAGTTAAATGATCTGAAAAATCTTTTCTGATTAAACGAGAAGAAACAGTTTTTAAATTAGCAATAAATTTACTAAGTTGAACTTTAGGATTAAACTCAACAAGTAGATGAACATGGTCTGTTTCACCATTAAATTCTACTAATCGACAATCCCATTTACTGCAAGTATCTGTGAAAATTCGTTGCAGACGAGATAGGATGTCAGGGGTAATGACTTTTCTCCGATATTTAGTCACTAAGACAATATGTACGGCAAGTAAGTAAACTGACCTATTTTCTTTACTATAACTATTGTTCATTAACAACGATAAGTGCTACAATAATAGTATTATGATACTGACATTTGAGTACCGAATCAAGCCTAATCAAAAGCAAGCAGAGTGTATAAACCAGTGGTTAGAACTTTTACGTCGTCACTGGAACTATGCGCTAGGTCAGCGTTTGGACTGGTTAAGACGGACTCGATGTGCCATTGATAGATGCAGTTTAATTAGTGAAACCATAGGAGAAATACCAGAAAAAGTTAATTATTACACTCAACAATCAGATTTAAAACAGACAAAAACTCTCTTTCCTGACTACAAAAATATCTACTGCGAAGTTCAACAGATGAATCTTCAAAGATTAGAAAAAGCCTGGAAAAGATGGTTAGTTCCAGATAAAAAAGGTAAAAGAGGAGGGCGACCTAGATTTAAAAAAGCTGGTCAATTAAGGTCTTTTAGTTTTTCGAGAGTTAATCATCCCAAAGCTGTTATCAAGTTTCAAAATAATTGTCTTTGGACAAAAAAATGGGGAGCTATACCAGTTGTAATCCATCGTCCGATTCCTGAAAGTTTTATTCTTAAAACAGCTACAATCGTTAAAAAAGCAGATGGATACTATGTCTGTATTACAGCAGAAGATGAGACGATTCCGAATGTTATTCCCATAGATAATATCAAATCAGCAGTTGGAATTGATGTAGGATTAAAAGAGTTTTTGACTACCAGTCAAGGAAAAACAGTTGCTGTTAAAAAGATTTATCGCAATCGACAAAAGCATTTAGCTCGTCAACAACGTAAATTAGCCAGCAAAAATAAAGGGTCAAAAAACTATGAGAAACAACAAAAAAGAATAGCTTTAACTCATCAAAAAATTGCTAGATATCGAAAAGACTGGCACTACAAAACAGCACATTGGTTGGTCAATAATTATGATTTTATTGCTTGTGAAGACTTAAACATCAAAGGGTTAGCTAAAACTAAATTGGCTAAGAGTATTTTAGATGTCGCTTGGGGAAATTTCTTAACAAAATTAGAAGCAGTGGCGGTAAAACGCGGCGTTTGGTTTGTCAAAGTTAGTCCTCATGGAACGACAGTAAATTGCTCAAGCTGTGGTCATAAAGTTCCGAAAACACTATCAGTTAGATTACATGAATGTCCGAAATGTAATTTGACAATGGATAGGGATGAAAACGCCGCAGTTAATATTATAAAAAAGGCATTGCAAATACATGGGGTGGGTCTCATCCCGTCTGCCTGTGGAGGCTTAGTCAGTGGACAGCCTGTGAAGCAGGAAACTTCTGGAACTGAGTATATGCAGTTATCTCTGTTTTAGAAGCCCCCGTTATACCGCCCAAGCGGTTAACGGAGGGAGAACGTCACGGATTTTCTTCTTCCCATGCTGCCACTTGAAAGTATAATTTTGGTGGTTTACGGGGAATCATCAAACATTTGGGATACACCCGAAAGAACAGGTTTTGTTCTGGGTTGGCTTCTGCTTGTTTTAGCCAAGCTTGGTAGCGATAACCGACAAAGTAGAGACCATACCGTTTTCCCCCTAACTTGATGAAAAAGTTACCCTCATTGTCTTTTTCAGCTTTCCCCTTGATTGTACCGATCGCCTGAAAGATGGGCTTATCTGTTACTGTTTCATCGTCTGTGGTTTCCCCGTTATTTTCTGACTTTGAGGTGGTCAGGGTTTCTTCGTTACTCTCAACCGGTGCCGGTGCAGTTTCTTGTGGTGGTGTAAGTTCGGTCTTTTTCTGCTTCGGTGCGACGGTTTGATTATCTTCTACTGTTTCTTCTGTTGCCACGGAAGCTGTACTTTCATCCGGGGCGGTGGCTTTCTTTTTCAGGGTTCGGATTTCGGGTTTTGAGGCCATTCTTAATATTAATTAATAGTTGCTTGTTGGTAAAATACTGATACTATAGAAAGATTAAATAGTTAACATTAGCTATAATTAAATTAGTTTCATCTAATTATTTTATCCCAAAACTTAATAATAATCAATGGCTTCATCACGTTATCCCAATAACGGTCAAGAACTTAGTTTAAAACTTAAAAATGAGTAAATATTTTCAAGCAATAACCAATTATTCAAGAAGAAACTCCAAGGTGATCTCTACTATGCCTTGGGGAGAAATCCATAGAGAACATCGATATCGGTATTTTAAGGATAAAGATTATTGGGAAGATAGTAGGATTTTAATAATCAAATGCCAAACCTTTAAGGAGGTTTTTGAACTCGTTAAATACTTAAGAAAATATTGTAGTTTTGTTCGGGTTTCTCCTGTAGCTAAACCGATTAAGGGAGAAACAGAAGATAATAAATTAATGGATAGACTCAGAAAAAATAGTAAAGGATTGTCCCCTTTAAGATTAAAAGGTAATCATTCAAATCCTAAAATGGTTAGAGAATATCAATTGTTTACAAGTTACGGAATTGAGCCTGAAAGTTATGGTAGTAAGCCTACCGAATGGTATTATAGTATTAGCGAGCAAAGGAACGGGGAAAATAAAAAGTTATTAGATAATCCTAATGATGTTGTTGAAGTTATTGAAGGGGATTTAGGTCTTTTGAATTTAGCTAGAGAGATCGCTGAAGCAAAATAAAACTCATAAAAAAATCTAGATTTTTTTACTATTTTGAATTAAAATAAAAAACTTTTTACCGCAATTAATAGAACTTTTATCAAAAAAGTAAAGAGGTAAACTAAATGACAGAAAAAACTCCTTGGTGGCAGAGAAAATTATTGATAATAATGATAATAACTATTATTAATGGCTTGATTTTTACTTTTACTGATATGTTAGGAGGCTTTGAGCAATTAGATCGGTCATTATTTGATTTCACCTGCAAACTCAAAACAGGGGACTGGAAAATACCTTGTGTTTATTCTTATCCTGAAAGATGAAATATTCAAAAAAACAATAAAAATTAACTCCAATAAAACCACAGTTCGAGGTCATCTGGAAGTTCATTTAAGTAAGCTAAAAAAGCTTTGTTTCTCCAGTGCCAGTGAGTAGATAAAACTTTTTCTAAAGCTTGTTTAAGTTGGCGTGCTTGAACTCCCTTAATAGGATTCCCGTAAGCATCTTCACTAATAGCCCCATATCCGTCTTCTGCCATATAACAATCAATTTCTTTGATAGGTCTTCCAACTGTCTCAACCAAAGATTTAATTACCTCGAAAAGTTCGGGTTGAAAAGATAAACTAATTACATCGTGAGAAAAGTTACGGTCTTGTAAGTATTGAGATTTTTATTATTAATAATTGTTAGTATTAGTGGTTTCTAGTTATACAGTTAATAATAGATGAAAAGAGAGTTTGGGTTACGGATCTTCTCTTAATTTCTTCATCTAAAAAGGATTCTATTTCTGAAGTTTTACGCCAGATTGGCTATCTGTTTTAATTGATATCAGTTGGCAAAGGGCTTTTTGTGTTGGTATAACTGAAATTAATTCATGATTTTATCTTATTATTATAAGTTAATACTTCATGATTTAATTGATTAATGATTTCTTTTTCTTTTTCTTTTAACATAATTTCTTCCTTTTCGATTCTTTTAAATTGATAATCTAAAAGTAATTTCTGGAATAGTAAATTAATCAGGTTAAATCTCATTTGACTTTGCTTCCTAAACATCTTGACAAAATGGGGGTTAGGCTAGTTATAATCACAATTCTATCAATTATTAATAAGATTATGAACAAAGAACAGCTTGTCAAGGCCATTGCAGCCGAAACCGGTCAACCTCAGTCGATAGTCACCAAGATACTTAATGCTACCACTGAAACCATAGTTGAAACCGTTGCTAATGGCGACAAAATAACCCTTGTGGGTTTCGGGACTTTTGAACCGCGGCCTCGCAAAGAAAGACAAGGGAAAAATCCACAGACAGGTGAACCATTAACCATTCCTGCAACCACTATCCCTGCGTTCAGCGCCGGTAAAGCATTTAAGGACAAAGTAAAACCTGAATGACACAGGAAAGAACTCTAGTACCAAAATACAGCTAAACTAGGATCACTGCTAGAAAGATTCTCAAAGTATGGAGCCACTAACCCCTGCTCAAAAAGAATTATATGATTGGTTGGTCAATCACATTCGTCAACATCAATATCCTCCTTCGATTCGTCAGATGATGAGAGCGATGAATTTGAGATCCCCTGCACCGGTTCAAGCTCGTTTAGAAAGGTTGCGAGATAAAGGCTATGTGACCTGGATCGAGGGGAAAGCGCGAACCATCAAACCCCTACAAGTCAAAAAGCCAGGAATAGTCATCAAGGGAGCCATAGCTGCCGGTGGTTTAGTCGAACCCTTCACTGATGAACAATCAACCCTCGAACTTCCCTACGTTTTCAACCAAGATGATTATTACGCTTTACGAGTAGATGGGAATAGTTTAAACTCAGAAGCGATCGCAGATCAGGACATAGCCATTATCCGTCGTCTTACCCCAGAAGAAACAGTGAACAACGGGGAAATAGTCGTTGCCAAAGTCAAAGGCTATGGTGTTACTATTAGCCAGTATAAATTAGATTTTTCTGAAGTAACATTGACATCTTTAGAGAAAGAAACCTCATTAAAAGTTCCGAGAACGACTGTAGAAATACAAGGGGTAGTTGTAGGAATATGGAGAAATAATTAGTTAAGTTATATTATATAATTAAGTTTTTAGAATAAATAAAAATGTTAAAAATCAAACAGTTTTTAAATATTAAGTCTTCTCTATGTTTATCTCTTTACTTTGTAGGAATTATCCTCTGTTTAGGTATAGCAATATTAAATGCTCAGGGATTGATTGAGATTAAACCTTTGTGGGGAAGAGTAGGATTACTCCCTTATTTAGTTATGGATATTGACCAAAATCAGAATAGTAATTGGCTTTATAATACCTTACCTATTTTGATGATAGACCAAATGATTTATCAACAAGGGGCAGGAGTTTCTCTTTTTCTAAGTCTTTGGATAGTTTTCTTATTGACTAAAAAGAGTGATGACAAAAAAGATTATAATTAATACATAATTCCTTCTTGAAAGTGATTTTTAAATTCTGCTAAAATAAATTACGAAAGAATCTTTGAATCTGAAGTTTCTTCAGATGTAATAAACTGTCTTAGCTGAAATCTACAAAATTATCACTTAGAAAAATCATGAATAACTTATCGTTCATCGAGAACAACGAACAATTTAATAAATTAAACGCAAGAGATCGGTGCTTGATCTTAAAAACTATTACTGAGTTAGGAATGAAAAATATCTCAGGAGTATGTTTATCTAAAGAAGAAATGTCAAAAGCTCTTGAGGAGACAGGTTTTCCAGATTTATGTATGGATATGTATGGTTCTTTTCTTCTTGAATTAGAAAAAAATAAAAAAATTTTACCCTAGCGAATGCTAGGGAGAGAATAGTTATTCTCAGAAAGAATTAATTTCTCTAAAATTTCGTTTTCAAAGATTACACTCATGTTTTTTAAAAATTTAGTTCACATAAAATAAACTTATAGAATTAAGTAAAGAATAAGGAAAAACAGGATTCGGAAAACTAATAACCCAATCAGGATAAGTTAATTCTTCTCTATAATCAGGGTTAATTTTATTAAGCTGTATTGAGAGTTGTTCGTAAATATTTTGACAACTCTCAAAAGATGAATCTTTACCTAAAGATTGAAGAGCTTGTTTGATATTAAAGACAATTAGGTTGCCTTTAATATTAGGTTGAGGACTTAAATAAACTTCATATTCAGAGGTTTGATAAAGGTTAATATTAAGACCTAAAAAATATAGATTTGTACTGTGATTTTGTTCAATAATCATGGAAAGCAAAGGTTTAAAATTTTTGAGTTTTGTTATATACTATAATAGTCTTACTCTAACGATTGAGTACAGTTATTTTATGAGTAAAACTTTTAAGCCAAACAAAATCAAAACACCGATAATAATGAGAATACTAATATTGAAGATGAACTATTAGTGAGACAGACCAATAATTGGAAAAGGTACTCAACGACCCATGACGAAATCAGAGAGGAAATTAGATTAGATACTTACCAAGAATTTAATGATGAATATGGATGGGATAAACAAAGTGATTTAGTTTGTGAACAAGAAGATTTAACCGAAGATTATCTGGATTCTTTGAGTATATTTGAATAATTATTTTTTAGAAGTAGATAACTGTTGTTTTTAACTCTTGTATATCATTCTGGAGAGTTTGAACTTGAGTAATTAATTCCATGACTAAAGTTGTTAGTGCAGGTTGACGAGGTTTTCTTTTTGATGGTTGAGTGGTATTAACTTCTTTTTCTAACTTTTCAAGTTCCTTAAGTAATTTCTCAATCTGATTGCGACGTTCGATAGCAGCTTTCATGTTCAGATATTTTTCATTATCAGCACTCCCTAAATAGCTCACCATTTTTGTTTTAGGTTTACCACTCTTAGTTCGGTTATCATAGTCAGCTTTCAGGAGGCGATAATAGGTGTGCTTTTTATCTTTTTTCTTAATACTACTAGAGCCAATCCAAGTATTAGGAGGTGCAATATCTCCACTAGCACGGATTTTTTCTATTTGTTCTTGGATTTCGGCAACTGTTGTCATGCCCTTGATTAGTGTAGATAATAATTAAGCATAAGCCAGCATTAACCAGAAAGTCAAGAAGTAATGGGATTCGACTTAAACTGTGACATAAATTCCCTTTTCAACCAAGCCATTTCCTCTACTAAACCTTGCACCTGTTGCACTAACTCCCCGACCAACGTAGTTAGTGCTGATTGCTTATCCCGTTGCCGTCTCTGAGTTGATGCGACACTAACTTGTTTTTCTAGGTTGTACAGCTTCTTCTGCAACCTCTGAATCTCATTACGTCTTGCGATCGCTTTAACCATCTCCTTATACTCAAGACTTTCTTTACTCCCCAAATACTGCACCATTTTAGTTTTACGGTTAGGATTAGGGTTATCTTTGGTAGCAGGAGGGTAATAAGCTGTCATTAGCCTGTAATAAGTGTAGCGTTTACCGTTTTTCTTAGTGATGCTGGTAGTGCCGATCCAGGTGTTGGGGGGTGCGACTGTTCCTTGTGCTTTGAGTTGGGCAATGCGGGCTTTGATGGCAGTTTGAGACATTGGTGTAAGTTAGTGCTGATATATTTTATTATACTTCGGCACTAACTAGGGGGCAAGGGGGCGATTATGTCGTGTCGATCTGCGATCGCGAATCGAAATATGAACTACAATTTAATCAGGAAAACAATGAAAAGTAATTCTTTTAAAAAATATGGAAAAGCATTCAAAACCTAATCCAAAAATCAAATATGTTCAAATTATTGGTAGAGTATCAAGAATAGAAAAACCTAAAAATGATTTAGAACTTATTGGATTAGAAAAAAATTAGTATTCCAGGTCTTCCTCTTCCTGATAAAAAGACTATAGTGAATAATTAGTTTAATGGGGTTAGAACTTATTTTCTAAATTAGGTTTTGATACTTAGAGCATTTTGATAAGCTAATTGAAGTCGATCCCATTGAAAGCGATCGCCACCCGTATCAGGATGATATTTTCGAGAGAGATTTCGATAAGCGGTCTTAATTTCTTCTATAGTAGCATCAGGAGAAACCTCAAGAATTTCCCACCAGAAAGGTTCCGAATTGGAGTGGTAGGTAGGAGAAGAAGTCGGAAGTAGAAAAGGCTCAAAAATCTCCTCAATTGAACTGACACCCCATCGTTCTATTCCTCGTAAAGCTTCGATATGTTTACCGATCGCTCTGAGATTATCTTTAACTTTTGTCCAACAATCGCAACTGAAAATATAATCTTTCTTGAAAGCTCTGAAACTAACAACAACCCCTGGATCTGATGGTTCAGAAAAGCTTGCATAAGGTAAACCATCTTGTCGAAGGGGAACATTAGAAGAAATAATTACGTTAGTGGCCTTAAATCGAGAAAGTTCTTTTAACAAGTCATCTCTCGCTTGAGCAAACGTAACTTTAAATTGTGCTTTTTTCTTCTATTTACTGAGGTTCTATTTTTAGTAGGAGGCCAACATAAAGGATAAGGATGGATTTCCATGAAGTTAGTATCAGAAGTATTAGAAATTAAGAGATAAAAGGAAGGTTAATATCCCATCAACCCTGTTGTCCCTTAATGGGAATAGGATTAGATAATGGATTAATATCATCTAATTGCCAAGCAAACCGTCCAAGTTCCCAATGGCCACAAAGTAGTTCAGCTTCTAATTGTTCATTGATAAACTCATCGGTCATTTTGATACAATCAGTAAGGTTACAAATAGCAATCGCTTTTCCCAATGGTAAACTATGCCAAGG
>NZ_PRLH01000030.1 GCF_003013815.1 Cyanothece sp. BG0011
CGGTCTTTTTTCTAGATTCAGTCGTTAACTGCTCAAGATATTTCTCTTGTTCATCTTGTAATTTTTGGCTGGCTTCTAAGGTTAAGTCGGCAAAGTTATTAATAAAAGTCAGTGGATTATTCACTTCATGTGCTACTCCTGCTACAAACTTTGCTAATCCCGCTTGTTTCTTTTCTTGAATAATTTCCTCTTGAGCTAACTTTAATTCATATAATAAATTTTCTATTTCTCGATTTTTTTCAAGTAAAATCAAGCCCGTCGTTAGTAATGAAGAGCCAGTTATAACAAGAAAAGATGGAATTATTGGTATCCACCATCCTTCTAAGAAAACAAAATAACTTCCTCCGACTAAAATCCCTATAAATAGAACATTAATACTAATAATCATTAAACTTAGTTTTAAATAATTAGTAAACCCTCTTAAACTCCATAATAAAATAGTAGTTAAACTACCCCAAACAATAATTAAGATATACTCAAGTGAACTCGGCAAAGTTTTTACAATTGGACGTTGATCTAATACTGCACTCACTATATGACTAGCAATATTAGCTTGGATTTCGACTCCGTACACTGTTGTCGGTTGCCTGTTTAAGCTTCGACTAAATGGCGTATAAAAGACATCTCGAATACTAGGAGCGGTAGCTCCAATAAAAACCATCCGATTAGCGAATAAATTAGAAGAAACTTGATTGTTTAGAACGTCCGAAAAAGAGACAAACTCGAAACTATTTTCGGGATTTCTAATGTTTAATAAAACTTGATAGCCACCATGATCTTCATTGTGGTATCCTCCATCATGGGGACTAAAAGGATAAAAAGTTATGTCACCAAGTTTTATCGCGTTATTGACAGTCTGGGGTGTTATCCCCTTACTTTTTAAATGAACAATAGCTAAAGTCGCTCCGAGGCTAAATAAGTTACTTTTCCCATCGGCAATCGGAGTTATTAATCCTCGCCTTAGTATTCCATCGGTATCCACGACAACATCACTAGAAGCAGTTAAACCTTTTTCTTTTAAGATGGCATTCGGTTGAACCCGATTTTTTTCATCGCCGATCACTTTCTCAACTCCGAAAAGATTAGGAGTCGTTTGAAAGACTTTTGTTAGTTCTTCTGTTCCTTCTCCCACTGAAACGTCACGATAAAAATCTAAGCCAATAATACTGGGATTTTGACTCTTTATTTTTCTGATTAATTTAGCTAAAGTTAAATCAGTTAAGGGATAATATTCGGGAATTTCAGTTTCTTCTAATCCCACAATGACTATTCTTTCGTCTTTCTCTTCTAAAGGGCGTACCTGAAAAAATAAATCATAAATAGCCAATTCTAAAGTTGATAACCAACCTTGCATATTTAACAGCATAATTAAAGCTGTTACAGGGAAAGTTACTCCTATTATTTTTCCATAGTTAAACAGCAATGAATAGTATTTTTTCATTGATTATTTCGGTTAATGTATCTTTAATTTATTGTTTCAAAGTATTAGTTTTTTGTTTCTAACACCATATTGTTTAAATTAATTTGCTCTAATAATTTTTGAACATAGGGTTCAGCTTTCTTTGAATCAAAAGGATACAGATAATAGAGAGCATCGTACCATAATCCTATACTAGCTGAATATTGACTTTTTTCTAGAGCCGTTTTTTGTTGGAGTAATTGATTACTAAGTTCTTCTTTCTGGGGAACTCTTTTAAGTATGGTTTGTACTTCAATATTATCAGAAGGGCGCTGAGAATTACATACTATTGTAATCGTCCAAATATAATACTCAGTCTTTTCTAAATTAATGTTTGACGGAAATTCATAAGTTTTTATTCCTGGTTCGTTTAAGCTTATTTCTGTGTCTACTAATGCTGAGCGACCATCAGTTTTAGCAATGGTCAGTAATGCCTTATTCTCTATTTTTCGAGCCACCGAATAAAAAAGGGTAGGTTGAGCTAACGAGGTGTGTGCGACATGATCTGTAGGCGCAATCATCGTCACTACATCGGATAAATCTTGACGACAACCTCTTGTAGCACTCGATTGACTTTTCTGAGGTTTTTCTTTATCTTGTCTAGGAGGAATGTAAGTAATGGTTTGGGCTTTTATTGGTATCGAATTTATAATGTTTATGGCAATTATTCCCAAAACTGATAGAATCCTTACTCGTACAGACATAGTTGGTTTAATTTTTTAATTTTCTCTTCGTAAGTTAACAAATTTAATTTTAAAAACCAAATATGGATTATAAATCGTTTTTTCCGCAAAAAGCCTCCATTTTTAGGACTATTTTTTTTTACCATAATTACTTGTCTAATCATTAATTGTGTTGCAATAGGAGCAGTGACCAACAACCTGTTTCAGACCATTGAGCCAACATCATATCAACAGAACACCACTGTTACCATTTCCGAATCTAATCTAAGCCAAGATGAACAACTTGCTTTACATTACTATTGGCAAGGACAATATCAAGAAGCTCTCGCCATCTGGGAAAGTTTATTACAATCCTCAAGTCCTACCAAAGTAGCCGAGATTCATCGCTATCTAGGAGTGGCTTATCAGGATCTGGGTCAGATGGGACGGGCGATTTCCCACTTCCAAGAAGCTCTCTCTATTTATGAAGCTCATCCCTCTACTATAGAGCAACGCCAATTGGCTGAAGTGCTTATCGCCATAGGGCAAACACAGAATGAATTAGGGCAAGGAAAACGGGCTATTGCCACATTGAGACAAGTTATCTCTCTAGCAGAAAAACATCATTTCCCTGTACTTCAAACCATTGCCTATAGGCATCTTGGTACAGCCTTTTTGATTATCTCTGATTTTGACCAGGCCATTAAATCTTATTCACGCAGTCGAGAATTGGCTGCTGTACACGAATTGCCAACCGAGCTTGTGACCACCCTTAATAATCTCACGTTAGCTCTTCTTAAACGGCAAACTCTGTATGAGTCTCAAGCTAAAGCGGCTGAAGTCCAAGGCAATCAAAAAGAACAGAATCGCTTATTATTCCTCGCACAACAGAATCACATAATCGCCACCGAAACCGCCAAGCAAGCTCTTGATTTGAGTCAAAACAAGCCAAATTTGGCTACAGTCAGAGCAATGATTAATTTAATGCAACTAGAGCCTCAACAGAACTTTCTTTCTCAAATTAAAAACATTTTACTATCGAGCCGTCCCTCACGTTCCGTGGCGCAACTCCTACAAAATGTCGCTCAATTGGAATCACAGACCGAAGCCATTAAATTACTCGAACGAGCTATTGATATCGCTACTAATTTGGGAGATTTCCGCACTCAATCCTATGCTCTAGGGCATTTAGGGCATATTTATGAGCAACTTGGCGATTACTCCCTTGCTCTCGAAAAAACTCAACAAGCTCAATGGGCTGCTCAACAAGTTATGGCTGCTGATAGCCTCTATCGCTGGCAATGGCAAGCCGCCCGCATCTTTGAACAGACTAATCAAGATGGGCCGGCCAAAAAGGCTTATGAAGGTGCGATCACTACCCTTCAAAAATTAAGAGAAGAAATTGCTAATGCTTCGCCAGCTTTACAACTCAATGTTCAAGAGGATGTTGAACCTGTTTATCGCCAATTTTTAAGTTTATTACTTGAAAAACAACCCAATATCGCTGAACTACAAGAATCTCTTGAGGTAATTAATCAACTGCAATTAGTAGAACTGCAAAGTTTTTTTGGCGATCCTTGCTTGGAAATTAGGCAAGCTCAACTTGCTCAAGATGCCTCTTTACCATCACATACAGCACGCATTCACACTCTAATTTTGTCAAAATCAACCCAAATGATTTTAGAGCTTCCTGATGGAACAATTTCTTCTTATTCCGTTGCTCTGTCGGCCAACGACATTGAAAAACTTATAGAACAATGGCGATTACAGCTAGAATCCTCTCGAATTCCTCTAGCGTATAGAAATTTATCTGAACGTTTCTATAATTTGTTAATCAAGCCTATGAGTAAAAGTTTATCCTCAGCATCAATTAAACATCTTATTTTCGTTAACGACGGATTGTTACGCAATGTTCCTATGGTTGCGCTTCATGATGGACAAAAATTTCTAATTGAAAAATATACCATTTCCAATTCTTTAGGAATTAATGTCCAATTTTCTCAACCGATCACTAATTACCGTGGTTCAATTTTTGGGTTAAGTGTTTCTGTGGCTGATTTTCCTCCGTTGCCTTATGTCCCTCAAGAAATTCAACAAATTATTAATGTTGTTGGTGGTGAAAAATTTATTGATGAGTCCTTTACTGTTCTCAATCTAAAACAACAAATTAGTAAAAATTTTCCTATTATCCATCTAGCCACACACGGTTACTTTGGAGGAACAGCTAAGACGACATTTTTACAATCTTTTGAGCGACCTATATTTTTAAGAGAATTTGAACAAATTCTATCTCAAAGAACGAACCCTATTCAATTACTAACCTTAAGTGCTTGTCAGACTGCCACAGGCAATAAAAGAGCCGTTTTAGGATTAGCTGGTGTGGCTTTACGTTCTGGTGTTAAATCGGTTTTGGCTACTTTATGGTCTGTTAGAGATAAAGATGTTGTTTCACTGCTCTCTCGTTTTTACCGATACTGGCAACAGGGACTATCTCTTGAAGAAGCTTACCAAAAAACCCTTGTAGAAGTCATCCAACAACCTGGAACTCATCCAAAAAACTGGTCTAGCTTTGTTCTTATTACCAATTAATTACTTTAACAAATATAAATTCATCTACCATTAATTTATTCTTTAATTTTTCTTGAGTTAGGCAGAAAATTTCAGCATCAAGTTATTTGCTCTCTTGGTAAAAATATGGTAAATTCAGATTTAATCTATTGGTTATCTGTGAAATATAATAAAGTATCTTTCTTTGTTATCCAGATTAAACCAATATAATAAGACTGGCATAAGTCAAGCTAGTTTTTAAGTCCAAATTTGAAGATGAACTTAATGACCTTAACTGTTGACTATGGTACAATTAAGCACTTTAAAAATATACAACTTGACGAAAGAGCTTTATTAGATGCTAGCGGACTAATAGGAGGAAATATTAGTTTAACGGGAAAAAATATATTTCTCAAAAATGGAGTTTTAGCGATTTCTAATTTTGGAAATTCCTCTTCTGGAAAAATAGAAATTACTGCTCAAGAATCTATATTAATAAGACCACCCAATGAAGCTTTAAACTCAAACTTTTCAGCAGGAGTAATTAGCCAAAACTTTTTGAGTGGACAAGGCGCTAAGATTGAAATCAATGCCCCTAGAATCCGCTTAAGAAATCTTGGTAATATAAACGCTTTAAATTTCGGACAAGGACGTGGTGGGGATATCAATATTAAGTCAGACAAAAATCTTGAGATTATCGGTCAACCAGGCTCAGTGATTTCTAGCTTTATCCTGAATCAAAATATTGGAGATGGTACAGGAGGGAATATCAAAATTCACAGTGCCAACACAACCATTAACAATCAAGGCGTGATAACTATTTTTAATTTAGGAAAAGGGGTTAGTGGAGACATAACATTAACTGGAGAAGCAGTAAAAATTATTGGTGGAGGAAGAGAAAATATTAGTGGAGACTTTATTCCTAGTAGCCTTGGGACAATTACTTTAGGTCAAGGGACAGGAGGTAATATTTTCCTTAAAACAAAAAAAGTTTTGTTATAAGATGGTGGACTGATTAATGCTACTACTGTCGGTGAAGGAAATGCTGGAGATATAAACCTTGTTGCGGAGGAATTGATAGAAATTCGGAATCCTGGAATCTCCAACAATTTGAATGAGGATAATATTAGTCGAATTGTTACTTCTGCCGATATTCCAACGGGAGCTTTGAGAGAACAATTAAGTCTAACTGCTCCAGAAGGTAATTCTGGAGATATTTTTCTCAAAACAGGAGAGTTCAGAATACTTAACCAAGGACAAGTTACTGTTAGAAATGAAGGATTAGGACAAGCTGGAAATTTAACGATTGAAGCTCATACTATTAACTTAAATAACTTAAGCCAGATTACTGCAACCACAGCGTCGGGAGAAGGGGGAAACATTGCAATCTCTTCCCATGATACAAGATTAAAAAATTCTAGTGAAATCTCTGCTACTGCTGATGGGACAGGAAATGGAGGCAATATCTCTATCGATACAGACTTTTTAATTCTGTTTGACAATAGCAGTATTACCGCTAACGCTTTTGAAGGAAATGGAGGTAATATCAATATCAAAGCTCAAGGTTTATTCATCTCTCCCAACGCTAAAATCACTGCTAGTTCTCAATTTGGAATTGATGGAACAGTTACTCTTGAAACCGTTGAAACCCTTGATAAAATAGCCATTCAAACTGTTGATCGATTTGAGCAAAATGATCAAAATATTCTCAAATCCTGTTTTAATGATAGGTCGACGACTTTAACCTATACAGGTGCATCAGGATTACCTCTTAGCCCATCATCGGGGATTGATAATAGTATGACTATCATCAAGATTCCACAACCTTCTGAAAATTTTAATCCTCCTGGGACACAACCGCAAAACAGACAACCATCATCCTCCTCAGACTGGAAATTAGGTGATCCGATTATTGAAGCCACAGCCCGAATTAGAACCGCAGATGGACGAATTTTACTGGTGTCAGAGCCTCCCGAAGAACCTTACGAAATATTAGAAGTGGTGTGTAATATCAAGGCGTTAAACGCAAGTTAAAGTAAATTCCGTTTTCCTGTAAAGTACGCCTTTCGCTATTGATATCCGTTAAAGGAATCCCCCAGTAAAGGCTTGCTCCAAACCAAGGTTGTTGCCAACGTAACCCTAACCCAACAGAGGTAATAGAACTGGGATCTAGTGGAAAGCGATCATTATTCCAGCCAACACCATGACTAACAAAAGGAGCAAGTTGAACCACTGCATTCCAATCAGAAATTCTCAACACGGGTACTTGGATTTCTGCTAAGGCCCAAAATCCATTATCAGACAACAGAAAATCTTCTCTATATCCGCGCACAGAAAACCCTCCCTCGGCACGAAATTGCTCATCAGAAAGCAATGGTTGGTCTGATTGCTGTAATTCCCCTCGTAGCACGAATACCGTATCAGGAGCTAATTGGTACAAATATTGCCCTTGCAAATTCCAACTAAAAAACTCTGAATCTGGCTCAATAGTCGCCTTGCCATTAAGACCGAAACTAAATTGGGACCTTAAAAAGAGAATCTGGTCATTATTTCTTCTAATCCAGTCTTGGAAAAATCGCAAAGCTGATATCTCTGTCTCTCCTCTCTCATTAGCCCCTCTCGATAAAGGAAAGCGAAATCCGTCTAAGTAGGTGTCATTTTCGATCCTCGAAAACATTACGCCTAATCCCACTTCATCATAGAGAGATTTGAGCACAGGGTGTCTCGTGACGACCTGATAATAGCGGGACTCTGTGTCTAAATTTAAAATCTCAAAGGGACTTTCTACAATTTCATTATCTGTTATACCTGCTTCTATTCCTATGGTTGTTCCAGATTGAGTTATGGGAATAGATAATCTTGCATACCCAGAATTACTCCCTTCACTGTTGAAATAGCTTGCTTCAATTTGTTCTCCATTACCAAATAAGTTGTTTTCGCTGAGGATAAGCCCACGCCGTTGGCTACCGACCGAAGGAGAGCGATTATTGTCTGTCCCCAACTGTAGAATAAAACTATCGGCTTCTTTTACTTGAATGGTAGCAACAGTCAGCCCTGGTGCGGTTCCAGTCGCTAAATCCGCTTTTATTTCTTGGATCAAAGGATCTAATTGTAAAATTTTTACGGCTTCATCCAAATCATTGGCATTGAAAGGAGGATCTAGAGGTAAACGACTAATAACATAACTTTTATTTAATCGATTTAATCCTTTGACCACCACTTCCTCAATCTTTCCTTCAACAACTTGAACCTTTATTCTCCCTTGACTAATATCTTGTCCTTTAGGAATGAACGCAGCAGAGGTGGTATAGCCTTTTTCTACATATAAACGAGTGATTTGAGTTCTAATTTCGAGTAAATTATCGATTGAGGCTTCTTTTCCTTTAAAACATGAAGTAATTTGAAAAATATCGTCTTCGGGCAAAACTGAACTTCCTACTACTTCAATTTTTTGAATTTTCGTTAAAGATGCGCTATCTTCTTTACTTGACGTTTCAGTGTTAGGGAAGACAGCTTTTTCTATGTTGTTACAATTAAAAACGGGATTATCGAATTCATTTTCTAATTCTTCCCCATAGACTTTATAGTTTCCATCCCCAATCTGAAAACTAAGTCCGATAGTTACAAGTAAAAAGAAAAGTTTTTTATTTTTCTTATAAATTTTTAACATTGCTTTTTCTTATTAGTTAGCTAAAAATGACAACATCGAAAATATTAGTAGTTGATGACGAGATTATTTATTGGACTCGATTAATTGAGCAAATATTTGAGGAAAAAATTGAGAGTAATGAATATCAGTTCAGCTTTGCTAAAGATGGCATAGAGGGACTAGAAAAAGTTAAAGAAATTAAACCTGATCTTGTTTTAGCTGACATCAAAATGCCTAAATTGGATGGTTTAGCTTTTCTCCATCAGCTTAATGAAGATCAGCAGAATATCAAAAGCATTATCATTTCCGCTTATGGAACTATAGATCATATTAGCCAAGCTATGTATGAGCGGGCTTATGATTTTTTGGTTAAACCTATAGATCGCTTGAAATTGGAAAGCTCAATTAGAAGAGTTTTGTTAGTTTCTTCTGACCTAAATAAATCTAAAGAAATTTTACCATCAGATTCGACTAAAAAGCAATCCTCTAAAGTTAATTATAGTAGTGTTCTACGGCTATCCAAAGAACTACCGCCTCCTCAGCAACTTAATTTAGTTTCTGATGTAATTTCTCAATTTTCTTTGGAGCAATTTAATGAATTTGAACAAGAGTTACCTTCTTTAAAACTTCAGGTTCAACAAGGCGAAGCTGAAAGAAATTTGTTGGAGCAAGAAGATGAAGAACGGATTAAACAAGGTAAATTCCCTTTAAATTTGCTGCGACAAGGCTATATAGAAGTACAGACTCAGTCCCGAAAAATGGTTTCAGGAGAAATGAAACAGTATAAATATCTCTCTATCCGATGGATAGATCCTAAAACTAAAAAATTAAGAGGAAAAAATCTTAAGAAGAAAGACCTTAAAGATCCAGATGTGAGAAGAATTGTCGAAGAAAAACTGGGAAGACCTCTCAATTCCAGCGATTTTTGAACCTTTTGTCAGTTATGCTTTTGCCAAACTTTTTTATCGAAAACTTAATTTCTTAAAAATTTTGTGCTATTATTATTATCGTAAATTAAAATTAGTCAAATTTTTGTATAGCCCAATTCATGTTGCTCACTCATATTAACACAGACTCTACTTAAAGCCAGAAAAACTTTTTACCAGTTTGGTTTACCCCTAGCGCACCCGAAATAAAATGCCTCTGCACCCAGGATGTATGTGGGTTTTATATGGTTGCGATAAATATCCTTGCACTCATTTTTTGAATCATCGGAGAGAAAAATTATGCTACTTAAACTAAGTCTCGAAAACGAACTCAAGATGGGGAGAGAATTTCAAAAAGAGTTGGCTCAACTCACAGATGAAAAGGAAATTGCCTTGTTTTTCGAGAATTGTGGCGGTGAAGACGTTGTTCAGTCTCGTATTCGAGTTCCTAAATGGTGGGATAGTTTAACCGAGGATTGGCGACACAAAATTCTTAATGCCCCGTTTAAGTTTGTTAATGAACATCTCTGGTTCAAACTATCACAGTTAAACTTTGAGGGACTTCAACAGTGGTATGAAGATATCATCGAACGTTCTCAGAAAAACTTGAAAAAGAATGGTAGAAAAACTCTCTCTCTCAATATTTGCAACAAAGTAGTTTCTAAAATTCTTCCTAAGCCAAAACGCATCAAAAGAGTTCTTAAACTGCACCAGCCAGTCGCAAAGAAGGATTTCAATGTGCTTCTCCATCAAAAAGACTACAATTTTACTCTCGAATCATTGGAGGAATTCATAGCACAAGTTCGTGAAGGGGTTAAAGAACAACCGATTGTTACTGAGAGTTTGTTCCCCTTCCTCAAGGACAAAGGTTTAGACCCTTTATTAATTCTTTCCGCTAATGACCGGTTTAAGTTTGTTCAAAGTCAACTCGATGAGCGAGATAAGCAAGTCGAACAACTAATTGAAGAGAAACAAGAGCAACAAGAGGAAATTTCTCAGTTAAAGCAACAGAATGAATCACAACAAGTACAGATCAACAATTTGGAGGAAGAATTAACAAAACAAAGGGAACAATTTAACGAACGTATGGAAGCCTTTGAGAAATTCATGGCTTCACAAACGGCTGCTTAAAAATCTTGTTCAACCGATACTTTTCTATATGCTATTAATAGCTGCTAGTGGAAGTAGTTCTATTTTACTGTGATCGCCTACACTGATGTAAAAGCGATGTATATTTTTCTTAATAGCACCCATGCTTTTTTGAACCTTAAATTTTGATAGTAAGGTTTACGGTTCATGATAAAAAAAGTCAATGAAAACGCTATCGATATTCACGAATTAAGTACCTTAGTATGTATTAATTCGACAAATTTTTAAATCACGGTTTTTCTTACTTTTTACCCATTGAGACAAAAAAGAGGGAAAGACTAATTAATCTTTCCCTCTACCCCAACGCCTTAAAAGTGGAAAAAGATAGCTTATGTAACATAAGCTAACCCCAGATGGTGATTTAGGGGTACAATGGTTGATATCTTACACGCTTTAATGCACAAGATAATGTTCATTCAGAGAATCGCAGACAAAAGAAACCATATAAACGGCGAAACGCCGTCGGCTTGGGGAAGTTTGACGGACGTTTCTCATATGGGTTTCTTCCTGGGTACTCTCTGTATCGTCAAAGGAGGTGACTTATAGAAGAGTAGGAAGTATTAAATTTTTGAGGCGGTTAGCGTTGCGACGCTAAAGCTATAAATTTTTAGCCACAACACTCTTATGATAAGCGAAAGTTGTGGTCTATGCAATCTTTTTGTCAAAATTTTAGGCTTAAGTGCGAAATAAGAGCGTTAATTAGCGAAAAAAGGTTTATTGGTTAAAAATCTTACTATCAGGTGAGGTATGCTTTTAATGCTTATTTTTTAAGCGTGAAAGAACATCATTCAACCAATCAACCAAGCCATCTCTATCCGTGTCATCTGCTGTCACTGAAGCTTACATCGATTGCATAGTTATTCGCTGTGACCAAAACACGGGTAGGACATCTGACAACTTGCCAGATGATGTCCTCACTACTTATTCGGATAACAGCAGCAGCTATTCCGTTGAAAAAAGAAGAAAAAGAAGCTGGAAATACCTTGTTATTATGACTGAATCTCCAATAAACCCACTACCAAAGTAACCAGTTGATGTTATCGAGAACGTCAACAATAACGAAAGCTGGCAAGTAAAACCATAATCCAGCCACCAAAAACATATGTCTTTAAATCCTATCTTTGGTTGCAAGGAAATAGTAGAGATTGAGATCACAAATAAGGAACATCGTTAATAACAGCCAATCCTTAGTTAAGGCTATGATCCTTAGATAACGGGTATCTCCAGCAGTCCATACCCTCAAACTGTAAGGAGAAAAAAAATTATGAAATTCCCACAAATTGATCGCCACGTTGCTCAACGTCAACTCGCACTACTCGGACACAACATCAACAAACCAGTTTACTTGCGCTTCTTCTACCCCAGTGACGATCCACGCAAAGATGAAGACAAAGGCCGCAAAGCAGATCGAATTAATTGGAAAGAGATCGAAGCCTATCAACAACAAGACCGTGGGGCTTATGTGGTAGTAAATGGGGGTGGGCATAAAAACTCCGATGTAACCCAAGGCACCGCAATTTTTATTGAGCATGACGACCTTGAAAAAGACCTTCAACGGGACTTATGGAAGACATTAGAACTGCCTGAACCTACATTCCAAGTGGACACCGGTGGTAAGTCCATCCACTCCTATTGGGTATTTGACGAACCGGTGGCCGTAGAAAAATGGTCACAGCTTCAACGAGATTTACTCGAATATACAGATGGCGATCGCTCGATTAAGAACCCGGCCCGTGTGATGAGACTAGCCGGGGGATGGCACATATCCTATGATGAAAATGGCAATCCTATCTATAACCAAACCAAGATCATCTCTGCATCAGCAAAAACTTATAGTTTTGAAGAACTACGAGAACTGATACCCAAGCAAAAAGAACGGCTACCCCTAGTAGAAGTAGCCACCGAATCAAATGATTTTGTAAACAATGTTTCAGACAATTTAAGCACGTCTAGTTTACCACGACACCCAGAGCAAATAAGTGTTCCCGTACCAGCACCAGTTCCCTTGCTACAATGTTGCCGAAAAGAAGTCAGAGAATGGGTGGCCACAGGAGTTCCTAAAGGGTGTAAACGAAACGATACAGCGATTAATGTAGGTTTAGAACTGATTGCAGTTGAGCGACATCTGCAAACTATAGGCCAAAGTTACAGTGATTCTGCGACGGCATTGTTCCATGAATTCTGTCAACGTAGTGGGATGACGGCATCAGAAGAAGCAGAACGTTACCAATGGTGCCAAAAGACTAATAGCGACCCTAGTTGCCCACCAGAAGCCATAGAAGCGTGTATCAGGGGATGGTATTGGAAGGAAGTGGTACAACCTCAAAGACCCAAATATCAAGCTAAAAACAACGTTCAACAACAGGGGACACAGAAAAACCAAGACAGTCAAGAAAAAACGAAAATTAATCTCCTCGATGCAGTCAAAAAGATATTAAGCGAATTCCCTCAAGATTCCCTACAGCTTATGGCTTTAATGAATCTGTCGGCCCAAACGGGTTACACTTATCGTGAATTGGAACTACTAGCCCGAACCATCGAACGAGAGGAAACACTCGATGAAGAAACAGCCGAGGCGATCGCATCTTTGGGAAGCAATCTAAATCTACATTGCTCAAGATTAGATATTAGCAAATACTTAGAGAGTAACTTTGCCGGGTTAATGCTTGATGCAGCCAATGCTATTCCCACCGCACCCGAATATTTGTTTAATACGGTACTACCAGCCGTGGCTTCCCGTGGGGGGACCAGTTCAAGAATAGTAGCCAATCCATCGGGGGGTATGTCCAGCCGTTAATCTTTTGGACAGGGAACGTGGCCCACTCCGGACAAGCGAAAACTCCACCGCAACAAATTGTCATTCAACCCTTATTGGATTTAGAAGAGGACGGCAACCAACAATATGAAATAGAACAACA
>NZ_PRLH01000027.1 GCF_003013815.1 Cyanothece sp. BG0011
ATAGGGATTACTAAATAGTTGAAACCTTAGCAAGTAAAGTCTTAGGTTTACGAGGAACCTTGTTTCAATCCCTCATAGGGATTACTAATAGTTGAAACCCTTTAGGCACTAACCTTGAATAAACCACTCGTTGTTTCAATCCCTCATAGGGATTACTAATAGTTGAAACTTTTTATTTTCTCATCTCCTGTATTATCAAGCATTGTTTCAATCCCTCATAGGGATTACTAATAGTTGAAACGATAGTTTAAATCACTTAGTTGTAAGCTATAAGTCAAAGTTTCAATCCCTCATAGGGATTACTAATAGTTGAAACGCTTCTATCAAGTTCAGCGTCGGTGATATTCCAGTTAGTTTCAATCCCTCATAGGGATTACTAATAGTTGAAACGGTTAAGTTTGTGCCATCGCTGGTCATATTTTCAGTTTCAATCCCTCATAGGGATTACTAATAGTTGAAACGGCGGTACGCTGAAAGCCATATATTATGAGGTTTTCAAGGTACATTTGCGCTTCAGAGTAAAAAAACTGGGCTTGACTTTTATCTATCATATCATAAAATCGCTGAAACCATTGCTGTGACTGATGCGCTTGAGGTTTAGAGAGAGAAATAATCTCTAAGCTTGGCCTCATAAGGGTTAAAGGTCATTTTAGAAATTTACTCATTTGTACAGCTACCTCGTAGCGCAAAAATCTCAAACGACAAAAATAGTATTATCTCTGGGCATTTCTCCACCAATACGTTCAATTTTACCTTGACAACACTGACAAAGGAAGTAAAAACGAATACTATCATGTCTCCTTGAATTAATTTACTTAACCGATGCCTGAGTTTAGCATACTGAGTTTCAGTTAAATCACATTCAAAGATACTATACTGTACCCATTGACCATAAGATTTCAAAATCTCATGAATTTTATTACGGCGTTTATTTTCAGTGATATCGTAACTAACTAAGACAAACATGATAGTGAATAATTGATAGTGAGTAGTTTAGGCAAAAAAAATCTTATTTAAGAATTAGTGGGGGATATTTATCAGTTTCCCCCATAAGATACTTAGCCATGAGGCGAGCTTGCCATTCAAAAGACTCTTGATAAGTACATTGTCTTTTAAAAACAGGATGCTTAAATTTTGACTGTTTTTTTTGTTCATAAAGTCTCAAAAATATTTTCAAACTTTCTTTCTTAAGAGATACGGCTTTACTGAGAGATTCTTGTTCAAAATCTTCAGGTTTAAGGAGTTCATGATTAATAGCATTAAGAACAACAGCATCAACCACTAAAGGACGAAATTCTTCCATCAAATCTAAAGCCAAAGAGGGACGACCATACCGTTCAACGTGCAAATAACCCAAATAAGGATCAAAGCCAACAATGTTAATAGCACTTTGAATATCATGACGTAATAAAGCATATCCAAAACTAAGTAACGCATTAACAGGATCAGTCGGAGGACGACGATTACGATGAGTAAATTGAAAGTTTTTATTAGTAATCAACTCATTAAAACAGCCAAAATAAGCAGCACTACCAGCCCCTTCTAATCCTCTTAAAGAATTAATAGAAGTCGTTTCATTAATAGGAGCGATCGCCTGTTCAAGTTTAGTAAGGCTTTTACTAAGATCCAGATGTTCATGATTTCGTTGACGACGCATTAAACTATTACGATAGTTTTTTGAGTTTCCCTCTAACAAAACCTTGAACTAAATGAATAGCTTTGGGGGATTCACCCATCGCTTGCCATTGAGCTTTTCTGACAAAGATATTCTTAGTAACTTCAGGTTCAAGTCGTCCTAAATATTTACCAGTTACCGTTAGAAAACTCAAAGGAATGTGCCGTTCTAATATTTCTCTGACAACAGCAGGTGATAGAGTTGCACGTCCTAAAACTACAACACCATCAACTTTTAAGAAAGGAATATCTAACAGCTTTTTCTTATCAGCTTTGATAACTAGACGTTCATCAGTTTTGCCAATAAAAGCATCTTCTTGTGTAATGTAAGCAGTACCCATTTTGGTTAATAATTAATAGTGAATAGTAAATGGTTGATAATTGATAGATTTAATTGTCTTCTCGATAACTTTTAACTTTTTTGACAGCTTGGGGTAAACAATGAGAATAAAGACTACAGCCTTTACATCGTTTCGTATAATTAGCTTGAGGCATTTTTCCAGTTTTCATCATAGTTTGAATAGAATTAATAGTCATAATAGTTTGTTTTCGTAAAGAGTCAGAAATTGGAACTTCTTGACGTTGATGAGAATGAGCATAATAAATGTATCCTGTATTAATTGATTGATTTGTCATTTCTTCTAGACAAAGAGCTTGAGCGCAAACTTGTAATTCATCATTATCCCATTCACCTTTTTTACCTCTTTTATATTCAATGGGATAAAGTTGACCATGAATTTCTTCAATTAAGTCTGATTTTCCGATCAGTTGATAGCGTTCAGACTTTAACCAAATTGCCCTGATTTGATAAGTACCTCCTCGATTCTCTTCACTATTTGTATGTACTCGTTCATGTAAAGTGGTTCCTTCAATAGTATATTGATTATCAATAAATTCTGAAGCACAAAACATTAACCAACAACGATGAGGACAATAAGCGTAATGATTAAGAGAAGCGATCTGGATGTAGTCTGTCATGATAGTTAATCCTTAATAAAGGGAAAGATAATTATGTCAATTTAATAAGCAACAAAAAGGTTAATTAACAACTCTTCTTGTCATTCCCATTCCCATAGTTGTTTTACGTCCAATACCACAATAAAGAGCATAATCAGCTAACACATTAAAATGTTTGATTTGTAAAGAGTCAACTTCTCCTAATAGTCGATATTCAACCTTGCCAACACAACCAATAAATTTACTACGAGAGTCAGTAACGATTTGAGTCTGAATATCAAAACAACTAGGAAATAAATTATCTATTGTGAAGTCGGTGATTTTAAGAGAACTATATTTATTCCACCGATTTAAGAGACTTTTAAAGACAGATTCAGGAGTAGGAAGAGGCGTATCATATTTTCCTTGACGAAAAGCAGTAGGAGTAGCAAAAGTTAATTTAAAAGTGCGTTCTGTTGAAGATGCTTGTTCATATAATTGTTGATAAGGACAAGCATTTGCCCAAGGTTGTGTTGATTGAGGAGTGCCTAAAATGCTAGTAATCTGTAAATCGGCTGACCCCAAATGCCAAGGTTGATTAGGATTAAGATTAAGCCATAATTGAGTTAATTGACTAAATAAGGTATCATCCAATAAAGAAACTCGAAACCAACAGGACGTACCAGGGGAATAGCTTTATAATGAAGCCATTTAAGATTGTGATAATTAGCATTTCTTCTAATGATTTGTAAAGGAGAAAGAGTAAAAGCTTTATCAGATTGTGAGTGATGTAATGTGTTTCCTAATTGTTGATCAACATGACTAACTAAAGTAAGAAAAAGTGCGTGTATGTGTCGCCCGTTGAGGTAATTAGGAGAAATAGGGGATAAGGGAGTAAGGTTAATGACTAGACTGTGAGGCATTTTAGTTAATAGTTCTTATTTTTGTTTACCGTTACTGATAGCAACAAAAGTATGGCTGTGATTATTGATATTAATTCTTATCAACTGTGAATGATTTTAATCATTTGATAATGCTTTAATATAAGTAATTACAACAGATTTATCTTCCTTCGTTTTATATTGAAGTCTTTCTTCGTTACCTATTGGTTTCCATTTTATAAAGACACCAGGTAATTTGACAAAACCTAGCTCTGGAACGTATTCATAGGTTTTGGATGTTCCATGAATTGCTCCATTATGTTCTTTGTTTATGATAATAACAATATCTTTTTTGTAAGCTTGTCCCCAATACTTTAAGGGGTCTAATTTCCATCGAGTTTCTTCTTTATTGTATATATATTCATATACATCAACGTTGTTATATTTGTTCGTTTCTCCTGTGTCTTTATCTTCTTTAAAAATTAAACGATCAACAGCAATAGTAATTTGGGGTAATGTAGAAATTCTTTTTTCTAAGTCACGATTAATATCTGTTTCTCCATCATCGTAAACTAAAGTGACCGATGGAGTCCAACTACGAGTAATTACTAATCCCTTTTCATGAGAAGGTTGACAGGTTAAATCAGCTTTATAAACATAATCGTGCAACATAGAAAATAGTTCAACTACTCGATAATCATCTACTTGCTGTTGAGTAGAAACACAATTCATAAGAAGTGTAGCATCAAATTTTTTCCCATTAAGAGTGTCTAACACCGTTTTGTACTGCTCAAACTCATCATCATTTAAGCTATTGGTAAATTCAGGGATACTATTACCAATAACTATAATTTGAGAGTTTGGAATATCACCTTTTCGATTACAACGTCCAGCACGTTGAATTAAGTTCTCAGGATTACACATTTGAGTAATTAACAGTGTACTGTTTAAATCACAACCAACTTCAATCGCACTTGTTGTAACAACAATATAAGGTCGATTATTCTCATCTCTATCTTTAATTTGTTGATAAATACTGGTTCTAGAAAATTCAGAATCTTTGGGAATATCTGGGATTCTTCCATGATAAAGAAATAAAAATCGTTGTTGCTCATTATTCTTTATTTCTAATATTCTTTTCAGATTTTGATAAATAGCGACGGCATCTTTTACAGTTTCAACTATTGCAATAATTCTCTGTTTAGGATTAGATTGCCAATTATTGAGAATAATTTTAGTGAAAGCACCTTGAAAAGAATCTGGTGATTTTATATCATAATCAATATCTTGAATCCATTTAAACTGTTTTTGATTAGTAAAGGGCTGTTTTAATTTTTGTTCTAAGAAAATATTTAAGTTCTTCAGGTTCTCCCCATTATCTATATAGTCAATAATATCCTCTCGGAGATAATCAAATCTTTCTAATTGTTTTTCTGGCAAGGTTGCTGTCATTAAAATGAGGGATCTTCCTGCTTCATATAAGGCTTTTACTAAACCACAAAAATTAGTAAAGGAAATACTATCATAGCTATGAGCTTCATCAAAGCAAATTAACGTATTATCTTGATTGATACGATAAGGAAAAATAAATGATTTTTGTTTATCACCATAGCCAAAATATCGATACATAAATTTATCAAGAGTCGTTAAGATAATATTTCCTTTATAAAGATGACGGCGAGGATTGTTTTTCGGTTGTTTTCTTTCTCCATTTCTAAAAATATATCGAGTCATTTGTGTTCCTGTATCAATAACTAAGGATAAATCTCGACCTTGATTAACTGAAAGAGCAGAAAATTGGACTAAATATGATTCAATTCTTTGTCGATGATCTTCTAGTAAACTCTTCGTAGGTAACACAAGAATTAATTTATAATCATAAGCTAAACTGGGGATTAAGACAGCCTCAAGTTTTCCAGTTCCAGTGGGGGCTTTTAATATATATGATGGGTTAGGATTACTTTCTGGGTTTAACACAGAAATTAAATCTTGTTGCATTGGATTAGGAGTAAATTCTCTAAATTTTTGATACAATTGGGTTGCATCAACTTTTCTTATTTTTTCATTAAGTAAAGGTTTTAAGATAACTTTACTCTTGGTAGCTTGTAAATTTTTAGGCTGACTTTCCCACCATTTTTTTACATCTAATTGTAATTCTTGACTAATTTTTTGTTTATCTTCTGGTAAACTATTTTCAATTTTATCTCTAACTTCTTGAGTAAGAGGCATTGACCAAGTAGCTAAAGTTAATTCAATCTCGTTATCATCAAAGTTCCAAGGGTCTATATAAAAAAGATTTTTATTCTTTACGTCGTGGGTAATATTAAAATTCATAAAAGCACGGGATTCGGCTTGCTGATCATCTTCATAAAAACGACAAGCAATCTCTGCTTCTATTTGATCACACATTTCTAAAATATATAGTTCTTGTGCATAGGTTAACGGATTCAAAGATAAGTCTTGATAATAAGTTTTTGCTACTTTCCAAAGAGGATTAGTTTCATCTATTTGATTAATCATACTTTTTAAAATATACGTATCTCTACAAATATCGTGAACTGAATAATCATGATGTCCTCTAGCTAGTTTTTCTACCCACGGATCATAAGAACATTCAGCTACAAAACGATGTCCAGAAAATGAATAGGTTAACTGAGGTTTTCCGTTCTTAAATTCAATTTTTATAGAAAACTTTGGTGGTTTTCCCACATCATGTAAACCAGTACCTTTAGATACTCGTTTACGACGTAAATTAGAATGTTCGGGAAATTGCCACTTATTCACTAATTTTCTAACATTACCAGTATGATTACCCCCAGGTTGAAATAGAATTACATCAGGAATACATTCTCTATTATTTGTTCGGAAAAATAGACGAGCAAAATCATGACATTTAAGCATTAACTTTTTCTCCTGATAAAAGATTTACCAATGACGTAGGAATATTAATTATTCCGTCTGTATAAAACTCTAAAGTAGGTAAAGGTTCAGATTCTTTAGGATAGTAAGCTGCGACAAAAGGAATGAAACCATTAATAGGCGATGCAGTCGCACACGCAAAGCGTGACCGCTCTTGATCTAATAAGCCTATTCCATTATCTATTTGCTCATTAATCGACCAATCATAACGATAAAGATTGTAAATATCACATCCATTAACAAAATTATTTTCTTTTAATAAAGCTTCCATTGGAACGATAGTTGATGGATGTGCTGAAATTTTCTCTCGTTGTAATTTTATGATTGATGAAACTTCCTCAATAACAGCAAATCCTTCTTTACCTAATTTACAACCAAAAGACTCTAAATTTGATAAAGATTCTAAACTAGATTGAGATTCACTAACCACATACCCAACTAATTCATCAGTAATAAAATATTCCCAAGTATGTAATTGGAAATTTTCTCCTTTTTCAACATAAAGTCTAGAAAAAGTATCATGATTAAAAGAACGCATTCCTTTACGATAGGTGCGATGAACACCCCTATATGCTTTATTAACAGGATATGCACCTAATGTTACACAATGACGAGGTAATGTATAGTAAGGTGGCTTATTTTTATTGATAGTTGTTTCAGGAAGATCCAATCCATGACTTAACATTGCTAACCGTCGAAGAAACCCTGATAAGGTGGTCGGAGGGACAAAAGGATAAGTGGCGATATTAAGAATTGATCCTGGTAAAATACGAAAGGTCATCGCCGCCGTTGGACGAATTTTAAAGGTCAAACAATACATAATTTATGCTTGGAGAACGGTGTCAACAAATTGGCCAGCGTAATCTTGTAATTTCTCTAAAGCTTCATCTCCAATCCAGCGATCAAAGTGAGATGCTTGAATATGGTTAGTGTCTTCCTCCCCTTTTGCTAATCGTAGGAAATCAGAAATTGCTTGTTGAGGGTCAGTTTGAGAAGGAGAAATCAAAGGACGTTTTCCTCTTGGAGAAAGATATTTATCAACAACTAAAAGAGGAGTATTTTCATGTTCTGCGATCGCAATTCCTTTCGGGTTTCCTGAACCAATACGAGGAAGGGAATCTAAAAAAGCATAAGCAACGGCATAAAAATCAGGTTCGGTAATGCTTAAAGCATGATTAGAAACAGGATATAAAATACCTGGTTGATTATATTGTCGTTTGAAAGGAATTGGGGTTTCATCTTTCCCTTCTTCTGGACTTGCTAAACGGGAAGGGTGCATTGCTCTTTGTTTTTCTTCGGGATAAATTTTTTGAATAGCAACGCCTCCTCCATGAGTAACCCTACCAATTAAGGTTTTGTTACCTGCAATTAAACCTCCATAAACGCTACAAATTGGACAATCAACCTTAGCACAAGTTTTAGGAATACCACAGTCCAATTTATCAGATAATAACTCACCACTTTTTACAGGCGACCACAGTAAACAACGACGTTCAACACCTCGTCTTTTAGTTGGTGAAAGATAACATTTTTCAATCTCTTGTCCATCTTTCGTGCTAAGTTTAACAGTTTCAACTAAGTTAACATTAACTTGTACTTCATGACCTAAATAAAGTTCTTGAGAGCCTTCAAGAATAGCGTAAATATCAAAATGTAAGCGTTGACTATCTGCTAATGGTAATCCAGTTGTTGTAGTTGTTGTAGTTTCTTTTGCCATGATTAATTATCTCCTTTAGATGAAAGTTTACGAACTAATTCAGGAAAACGAGTGTAAAGAGAAAGTTTGAGATTATAAGTTAAATCCCTCCAATCTTTTTCTTGTGCATAATTATTTTCTAGCTCAGGATTAGCAAAGTAAGCATAAGCTTTAGTTAAGTCATCAGCATACAATTGAAGCCATTTTTTACCATCTTTATCAGTTTCTTCTCTCGAAGAAATTCCTAATTTGTTTTCAAGAAGTATTTTGGCTTGATCATAAATAAAATAATTGTCAGAATTATGATAAAGTCTCGCTTGAACACTGGTTTTCTTTTCATCGCCCAATGTGGCATAATAGCCAAAAGCAATAGGATCATCAATTTGCTCAATTAATTTACTAACTTCTCGTTCTGCATCTTCAGGTTTCATCATTTTTCTTGCTGTACTTTCTAAAGATTGAGCAAATGCGTAAGTTAAACCTGTTAATGCTGCCACATCTTCATAAAGTTTGTAACGTCTCCACAAGGGATCTCTCTTCATGTCTTCTCCTTTTTTTTCAAGGTCATAGATAATGGTTTGATAATACTTTTCTCTAACTTGTTCTAATAATAAGCGATTAGAAACACTAGAATATTTTAGCAGTGTATAATCTGCTAAGGAGGGTAAGTCTTGCTGAACATAACGAATAGCATCTCCTAATTTTAAGTTAATTTCTTGTCCTTTATTTCCTTTAGTAACAATAGTCTGACTATATCCTTCCATTAAGCCTTTAATAAATATTAATTGTCGATTTTCTAAGGTTAATGGTTGACTACTTTGTAGGTAAAGTTTAAAGATCCAATCAGATAGAATTTCAAGAGGGAATTTTGAAGCTATCTTGGCTAAAGCATATTGCTTTAATCCTAATTTTTGAGATGCCCAATCACCGGATGTTCTCTCTTTTTGGGAATTAAGAATAAAATATTTACCAGAAATAATGTCCATTTCTCCCGTTACCCATCCTCTTATATAATCTTTTAATTTCAGTTGTTTAACTTGAGAATCATTTTTAAAATAAGAAGTTTTTAGAAATGATTTAGATTCTAGTTTTAAGATAATACTGTCATCTGTTACCTTTAAGGGTGAAGCAAAAGACAATACGGAACAACAAGAACAGATATAAGGTCTATCTTCACTAGATGAGGATTGACGACGCTGAGAAGGTCTTTCAAACATGAATCTAGCGACTTTCCATTGAGAACTTTTTTTATCCAAAGCAACACCACAGGAATAACAAAATTCTTTCCCATCATCTCCTGCTGTTCGCATTTCTACAGGTCTAGGTTTTATTGTTAGTAAAGGTTTAGGTATTTCATCAAATTTAGTCATTTCTAATAAACGATACATTTCTATAATACATTGTGTAAAAATATCACCACGAGTTGAATTAATTTGTTCAGTTGCTGATTTATTGAAAGATTTAGCTAGATTAATAATATCTGTAAATTTGTCGGGATTTTGTTCAATATCTAGTCTAATAAATTCAAAAGGATTTCCTTGCGATTGTTCAAGTAATTGTTGTTTAGTAGCAATGGACTCTACACTAAAAATTATTTTCGAATTCAGTTTCGTTTTTTGTTTTTTAAATTTGTTTATTTCTGTTTTTTTCAAACCGTTATGATCTAACTCTAAATCAATAGCTTGAATTTCATTCCAGTAAATAGATTGCTCTTGTAATATTTTATCTATGCCTTTCTGAAAAGATTCTTTATATTTTTTTTCTTCCTTATCCTGCATTTCTTGTTCTTTTTTCAATTGTTTTGTTTCGGCTTCTAATTCCTTATTTTTTTTCTTTCTTTCCTTCTCATCTAATTCTGTATTCTCAATGTCTTCAGTAAGAAAATTAATCTTGTTATTAATATTGTTAATTTTAATTTGGCGATCATCTTGACGTTTTTTTACTTGTTGACAAACTGCAAAGTATAAAGAAGCTAAAATAATTGCTTGATCTCGATTGATAATAGGGATTTCTAAGGTACTAAATCCTCTCCCTGCTAAAGTAACACTCTTAAGCATTAAAATAAATGTTTGTCTTAAATTAGATAGAGTTTGCTTAACATCTCCATCTTTAGAAAAAGCAATTTCTTTGATAAATTTATTCCAACTCTCTGTTAAATCTATAGATTCTTGTGTTTTAGGAATGAAAATTGAAATGTGATAATCACTTTCCTGAATGACAGGAATTTTATAGTTTTTTTGTAAATACTCTAAAAATCTATCAATAATACTTTCGTAAGCTAATCTTGCTTGTAATTCTCCAGGTAAAGGAGGTTTATATAATAGCTGAATTTGACCAATATCGTGATTCTCATAAATAACCCTTTTGTCTTCAATTCTCAGTTCTTTTAATTGTTTTCTAGGTTGAGTAGATTTAGCTTTTTTTAGATTTAACTGTCTTAGCAAGCGTGAATCACCCAAAGATTGTGCGATCACTACTGCTTCAGGATAATGAGATAAAATTTCTAGAATGTTTAAACTACAAACTTTTGCTGACAATGCAGACACTAACATACAAATCTTACTGGTTTCACTTTCATCTTGTGATTTGTCTGTTTTTAGTTTGTCTCTTTGTTGTAATGATTGTAGTGGTTGGTCAAATAAACTGAGTTGTTGAGCATCCATTTATTATGATCCTATATTTTAAGAGAAGGCAAATACATCTTAAATTAGCTAACAGAAACTAGCTAATCGGGTGTTTAGATGAGGGAGAATACAGTGATAACCCTCATCTTCTGAATGAATATGTGATTAAGCGATCGCTGTTGACTCGAT
>NZ_PRLH01000028.1 GCF_003013815.1 Cyanothece sp. BG0011
TTAGACCTATCGGCTGATTATCGCTTCAAAAATTTAGAAACTTATAGCAGTTGGTACAATAAGGAGCGTAGCGACCTAGATACAGCAAAAACGGCTGTTTATGGACTCCCAGAATTATACCGTGACGAAATTAAATCAGCGTCTTTGATTGGATGTCCCGGTTGTTATCCTACCGCTAGTTTAATGGCGTTATCTCCCTTACTCAAACAAGGGTTAATCATACCCGAAACCACCATTATTGATGCCAAGTCAGGAACCTCCGGAGGGGGAAGACAGGCAAAAACCAATCTCTTACTAGCCGAAGCAGAAGGCTCATTTGGAGCTTATGGGGTAGCTAAACACCGTCATACCCCAGAAATCGAGCAAATTTCCTCTGATTTAGCTGGTCATGAGGTCAGAGTACAGTTTACCCCCCATTTAATCCCCATGGTTCGAGGCATTTTATCAACGGTTTATGCCACCCTTAGAGATCCGGGGCTTGTCAGAGACGATTTATTAACCATTTACAGTGCGTTTTATCGTTCCTCTCCTTTTGTCAAAATCTTGCCTAACGGGGTTTATCCGCAAACAAAATGGGCTTGTGGGACAAATTTATGTTACCTGGGTATCGAAACCGATCCCCGAACCGATCGCGTGATTGTTCTTTCTGCCATTGATAACCTGATCAAAGGACAAGCCGGACAAGCAGTACAATGTCTGAACATTATGATGGGATGGGAAGAAACCACAGGGTTACCCCAACTGTGTTTTTATCCTTAAATATTGTTTCTTAACCCACATAAACCAGCATAGGCAATGGCGATCGCATCCACGCTATCATCGATAGGTAATGTATCTAAATTAAACAAAGTTGCAATCATTTCGGCGACTTCTTTTTTCTTAGCTTTTCCATTCCCTAAATGACATTTCCAACTGGCTTGATGGAGAAAAATTGGCTCAATGTTTGCCTCTCGATAACACACTAAATTAATCACCCCTAACCCTTGCATAACGCCTCCTGCTGCTTTAATGGTGCGGTTAAAAAAGGGCATTTCGATGGCGATACCTTTGGGCTTAAATTCTGTTAATAATTCCCTTAAATCTGCCTCTATTTCTAAGAGTCGTTGGGAGGTGGATAACTGTTTATTGGTTTCAATGGTTCCATAATCAATAATTAAAGGAAGTTGTTGTTCGCTTTCTTGTAGCATTGCCCAGCCAACGATTGCCAATCCTGGATCAATTCCTAACCAAGTTTTTTGGGACATTTTTATCAAAATAATATAGCCCTACGCATTAAGTTTAGGACATTTCCCGATGGTGAAACCTTTTTACAGCTTACTATTGCTCATTCCCCAGTGCTTAGTGAATGTAGAGACGTTTCATGAAACGTCTCTACAAATGTCTATGTTCAATGTTGTTCGAGAACTCCCGTTATACCGATGTTAGGGGTTTAGTGCTGGGAATGTCAGGGGGGTTGATGAGCAAGACGGAACAGATTAGACAACAGAAGGAAGTTCACTTGATGATAGGGTTCTATCATAAAAGCGGAAATACTCCACATTATAGATAGTATCGATATCACCTCGTGAGTTGTCTCGAATCTGAACACCCGTACCATAAGACCAAGCATCATAATTTGATGAATAGCCATCTAAGTAAAAAATATCACTACCGGAACCACCATCGATGTAATCACTACCAGAGTCTTCGTAGATAAGATCATGGCCGCCATGCCCATAAAGAAAATCATTACCTAAACCACCAATGAGGGTATCATGACCGGAACCGCCAGTCAGGGTATCATTACGGGAACTGCCAATCAGGGTGTTATCCTTAGCAGTATTCCCATGGAGTTGAATGGAGTCAATTTCTTCCCAACTGCTGGTATGGTTCGTATTAATTTCAACCCGTACCCCATCAACTAAGTAGTCAGTTTCGGCAAAATCTATCTTGAAGTCATAGGGTTGACCTTGAGGACTGGTATCGGTTCCTGACCAAACCAGACGATAGTTACCGTTGATATCGATAACTTGAACCTTAGTAACAAAACCATTATTATAGGTTTCTCGAATCGTTACACCATCAGCATAGACGGGGGTATCAAAGCCAACTTCTATGTATTGAGTTCCCATGTTGGCACTACTGGTTGTCCAAGCGGTCGAAATATCTCCATACCTAAAGGTGTTAGATGCTCCTAAAACTTGGTTGGCTGACCAACTGCCAGTAGAATATTGGGAACTGTAACCTCTCACCTCACTGGCGTATTGGGAGTATGTAGAGGAAGTAGCGGTTAATCGTGATAAGGTATAGTCACCATTATCAAAACGGAAGATTTCAACATTGTTCACCCGGTCGACACCATCATCCCCTGTAACCGTCAAAGTGTCTCCGTTGAGGCTGAAGGTGTAGTTATTGCGATTGCCTGAGAATATAGCAACATCTGTACCATCCCCACCATTAATGGTATCGTTTCCATAACCCCCATCAAGGGTGTCATTACCTGTACTCCCATACATGGTGTCATTACCTGAACCCCCATCAAGGGTATCATTGCCATCACCTCCAGAGAGATAATCATTTCCTGTACCCCCATACATGGTGTCATTTCCTGAACCCCCATACATGGTGTCATTTCCTGTACCCCCATCAAGAGTGTCATGACCATCACCCCCATACATGGTGTCATTTCCTGTACCCCCATCAAGGGTATCATTGCCATCACTACCACTGAGATAATCATTATCACTATCACCAGAGAGATAATCATTACCAGAACCCCCATACATGGTGTCATTACCAGAACCCCCATCAAGAGTGTCATGACCATCACCCCCACTAACGGTATCATGACCATCACCTCCACTAACGGTATCATTGCCACTACTACCACTGAGATAATCATTGCCACTACCACCACTGAGATAGTTATTGTAAATGTTGCCGTGGATAGAGTTATTCTCACTATTCCCATAGCCAGAATAAGCACTACCTATTAAAGTTAGATGTTCGAGATAGCTTCCCAAAGTGTAAGAGACAGAAGAATAAACTCTATCTATACCTCCTCCTGAATATTCAGTGATGCTGTCGGAACTACTGTCAACATAGTACACATCATAACCTGTACCCCCATACATGGCGTCATTTCCTGTACCCCCATCAAGGGTGTCATGACCATCACCCCCATACATGGTGTCATTTCCTGAACCCCCATACATGGTGTCACTACCTGAACCACCACTTAGATAGTTACTGTAACTGTTGCCGTAGATAGAGTTATGCTCACTATTACCATAGCCAGAATAAGCACTACCTATTAAAGTTAGATTTTCGAGATAGCTTCCCAAGGTGTAAGAGATAGAAGAATAAACTGTATCTATTCCTTGTCCTGAATATTCAGTGATGCTGTCGGAACTACTGTCAACATAGTAAGAATCATTTCCTGAACCACCATACATGGTGTCACTACCTAAACTACCATTAAGGGTATCGCTACCTGAACCTCCTAATAGTTGGTCATCGCCAGAACCTCCATCAAGAGAATCATCCCCAGAACCTCCTGACAAATTATCGTTATCAGACAACCCTCTGAGAGTATCGTTGCCAGAGTCACCTAATAGTTGATCATTGCCGAAACTGCCCTCAAGATAATCATTGCTATCACCACCACTGAGATAATCATTTCCGTAACCACCATAAAGGGTATCATTCCCTGCATCACCGCTCATGTAGTCATCCCCCCAACTCCCATACAGGGTGTCATTTCCGTCTTGACCCAGTAGGGTATCATTGCCATTATCACCATTAATGTGGTCATTTCCACTGCCGCCAGAAATGACATCATTTCCACCATCTCCATAAAGAGAATCGTTTCCTGAGTCTCCGTTTAATGTGTCGTGACCATCATATCCACGAACAAAGTCATTTCCTTCTTTACCCAGTAACATATTGGCAAGGTTATTGCCTTCAATCGTATCGCTCAATTGACCGCCAATAACATTCTCAATGTTATAAACGTACTGTGATACAGATAGATTGCCAGTTTTGGCGATGTAGATATTGTTATAGAGATCAACATCAAGCTGAACGTTAGATGTTTTACTTAAATCAAGGGTATCTTGTCCAGAGCCACCATCAATATAATCTATAAACAATTCTTGGTAATTTTCCAATCGACCCCAATATGAACTCCATCTCCATGACCAATACCATCCTGCCTGACTTTGGATGTAATCGTTACCATCCTGTCCAGATAGAGTGTCATTAGAGTTATCCGCGCCCAAAAGAGTGTCGTTACCGTAACTACCAAAAAGTCTATCTTCACCTGAACCACCATCAACTAGATCATTTCCGTAGCCACCATGAAGAGTATCATTTCCGTAGCCACCAGAAAGAGTATCATTGCCATTGTCGCCATAAATTAGATCATTACCATCACCGCCATCAATCGTATCGTTTCCGCCATAACCATCCATGCGGTCATTGCCACCTCGTCCAAAGAATTTGTTATTATCGTCGTCGCCGTAAATATAATCTCTCCATTTAGTCCCCACCACATTTTCGATACTCTTTAAGTATTCGGGGTTATCACCATCAAACCATTCAATCTTGCCAACGTAGCCATATTTAGAATGGTAAGTGTTTTCTTGTAAAAAAACCTTCATGGCGTTGCCATTTCTTACCTCATATCCTTCACTCCAAGCTTTGTCTGCATAGACCATATAAAGGGTATCAGAACCCGGTCCACCGTCGTAATAGTCGTGATGGGTTCCTCCTTCAAGAACATCATCACCATAACCACCATAAAGACTATCCTCTCCACCACCCCCAACCAGGGTATCATTACCGGAGTACCCGTAAATTTTGTCGCTGCCACTGCCTCCTACTAAGTTATTACTCCAGGAGTCACCTGAAATGGTTGTTACTGTTGTGTTTCCCCAAATCCAATTCCAAACATCCACAGCAAAGTCAGTGATGAGGTCACCGATGTCGCTCACAACATCAAATATTGCATTGCCAATGGTACTAATTGCCTCGACCGCAAAATCCACAACCGCCATAACTTCGCTAGGTAATGGTAGAATATCATCAAGCAACCCAGTAACAATGCTGGCTAAGTTGCTGCTACTAATCTGAACATTTTTAGATACCCCTAATGCGCTAAAGGCGAGGTAGAAGGAAGGATTACTGGTAGACATTGTGCTGCTGATAGTTGCTGCAATCTCTCCAAAGATTCCTGTATCTATTCCTATTGATTGAGAGAAAGAGAGAGAATTCTGATTAAAGCTGATTTCGGTTGAACCTAAATCGATACCACCGAATAATTTAGCATCTCCGCGAATGGTTCCCGTATTGGTTGATTGATTCCAGTCAATGGTTGCATTGGCCATGGTTAGGCCACCGATGCTTAAACCACCTGTGATACTTAAACCATTATTACTAATAGAAATATTAGCATTAGAAACGGTTTGACCTAAAATTTTGACCGCACCAGAGGCAGCGACTTGTCCCGTAGATTTATTCCAAGTAAAGGTAGCATTGCTTAAATCTAATACCCCTAAATCTAAATTTCCTTTGGCTTGAATGTAACTTGTTCCGACACTTAAACTAACAGAAGAAATAGATTTTCCTAGGATAGAGGCTGTTCCTGAACCACTAACAGAATTACTCGATTTATTCCAAGTAAAGGTAGTATTATTGAGGGCTAATATTCCGCCTAAATCGACATTTCCTCTGGCAGTAATCGCACTTGTACTGACTCCTAAACTAACAGAAGAAATAGATTTTCCTAAGATAGAGGCTGTGCCTGAACCACTAACAGAATTACTCGATTTATTCCAGGTAAAGGTAGTATTGTTGAGGGCTAATATTCCTCCTAAATCGACATTTCCTTTGGCTTGAATGTAACTTGTTCCGACACTTAAACTAACAGAAGAAATAGATTTTCCTAGGATAGAGGCTGTTCCTGAACCACTAACAGAATTACTCGATTTATTCCAAGTAAAGGTAGTATTGTTGAGGGCTAATATTCCGCCTAAATCGACATTTCCTCTGGCAGTAATCGAACTTGTCCCGACGCTTAAACTAACAGAAGAAATAGATTTTCCTAAGATAGAGGCTGTTCCTGAACCACTAACAGCATTACTCGATTGATTCCAGGTAAAGGTAGTATTATTGAGGGCTAATATTCCGCCTAAATCGACATTTCCTCTGGCAGTAATGGCACTTGTACTGACTCCTAAACTGACAGAAGAAATAGATTTTCCTAAGATAGAGGCTGTGCCTGAACCACTAACAGAATTACTCGATTTATTCCAGGTAAAGGTAGTATTGTTGAGGGCTAATATTCCGCCTAAATCGACATTTCCTCTGGCAGTAATGGCACTTGTACTGACTCCTAAACTGACAGAAGAAATAGATTTTCCTAGGATAGAGGCTGTGCCTGAACCACTGATAGAATTACTCGATTGATTCCAGGTAAAGGTAGTATTGTTGAGGGCTAATATTCCGCCTAAATCGACATTTCCTCTGGCAGTAATCGAACTTGTCCCGACGCTTAAACTAACAGAAGAAATAGATTTTCCTAAGATAGAGGCTGTTCCTGAACCACTAACAGCATTACTCGATTGATTCCAGGTAAAGGTAGTATTATTGAGGGCTAATATTCCGCCTAAATCGACATTTCCTCTGGCAGTAATGGCACTTGTACTGACTCCTAAACTGACAGAAGAAATAGATTTTCCTAGGATAGAGGCTGTGCCTGAACCACTGATAGAATTACTCGATTTATTCCAGGTAAAGGTAGTATTGTTGAGGGCTAATATTCCGCCTAAATCGACATTTCCTCTGGCAGTAATGGCACTTGTACTGACTCCTAAACTGACAGAAGAAATAGATTTTCCTAGGATAGAGGCTGTGCCTGAACCACTGATAGAATTACTCGATTTATTCCAGGTAAAGGTAGTATTGTTAAGGGCTAATATTCCGCCTAAATCGACATTTCCTCTGGCAGTAATGGCACTTGTACTGACTCCTAAACTGACAGAAGAAATAGATTTTCCTAGGATAGAGGCTGTGCCTGAACCACTGATAGAATTACTCGATTTATTCCAGGTAAAGGTAGTATTGTTAAGGGCTAATATTCCGCCTAAATCGACATTTCCTCTGGCAGTAATGGCACTTGTACTGACTCCTAAACTGACAGAAGAAATAGATTTTCCTAGGATAGAGGCTGTGCCTGAACCCGTGAAACTACTAGAATTTACATCTACATTTAAAGAAGGAATAGTTAAACTTAGGATTCCTCCTGGTAAGTTTAAACTGACATTTTGCAGTGTGACACTCTTAGAATCAATGGCAAAGCTGGCATTACTTAAAGTTTGTCCTAGAAGCGTAATATCTCCCTTTCCTGATGCAGTTTGATTGGTTACATTGACGGTTAAACTATCAACTTCAATGCCTAAAATATTAGCTACATTGAGGCTAGTATCTGAGATAGTAACCGCATCTTTTATTAGAGTGAAACTGCTATCAGCTAAAGTCTGTCCTAAAACAGTTATATCTGCTTTTCCTGATGCTGCTTGAGTGGCTAAATCAACCGTTACAGAATCTACATTCAGACTAACAATATCAACTAAATTGAGATCAAAATCCTTAATAGTTGCCTTAGTTGGCGTAATTTCAAACTCTGCTGAGGCAATATCATAACCTAGCAATCCAATCTTGCCATCCCCAGATAATAACTGTTGACTAGCTGTAATTGCTACAGTGATATCTAAACTATTATCTCCAATTCCTTCTACTTTTAATAAAGATTGTTCTGTTCCTGGAATTTTCAAGTCAAACTCAGGAATGTTCAAAGTTCCTTCCAGATTTGTAAAGGTAGTATTCGACTGTAAAATCAAGGTTGCATCTGCACCCCAAGCGGTTAATTTACCATTAATTTCAAATCCTTCACTAATGGTTTGACCTGCAATTTTTGTAGGGAAAGGAACATACTTAACTAAGGGGTCTAAATCCGTATCTGCATCGTTTCCGTCCACAGATTCTATCTGTAAATCAATAACTTTACCTAGCAAATCTAAGGTTTGATTAAAACCATCAATGACAGGATTTTCTACGGTATTTAATTGATTGAGAACAAAGCTAACAAGAGGTCCTTTCCATAAATCAACGAGGTTCACCGCTTCATTAGTAGTTAAGACTAAAGCTACCTTTTCGGGGTCATTGGTATCGATAGAAAAAGCAGTGGAAAAATCAGCAGCTTCACCCCATTTTAAGTTGCCAATAAAGCCAATATTATCAATATAAGGTGCAAGATAAGTTCCCCCTCCTTGAATCCCTATATTGCGTAATTCTGTCCCCACTAAACCATAGGGATTATACCAAGTGCTGTCTCCTTGTACATTAGCCCAAAGGGATAAAGATTCGGGTTCAAAATTAATCCCACCACTCAAGTTTAAAGTAGGTTCACCAACTTGTGTGGGGTCATATCCTTCAAAAGAAAATTACCACTTAATCCGAAACCGGGTTCTAAGTCAACCCCAATATCTAATCCTAGATTTAAGTCACTAAAACCAACCTTGAAGCTATCAATGGAGAATAAATCAAAATCACCGTCGATACTACCCCATAAACTGGTTAAACCAGCAGGATTAAAGCCAAGATTTACATCTAAATTATCAATTCCTAATCCATTAATAAAATTACCAAAATTAGTATCTAAACCAGCAAAATCAATGGTTCCTGCTAAATTTAAACCTGAAACTAAATCGATTTTTCCTAATTCTGGAAGAGTAATCGAATGGCTTAAGTCTGTCAAAAAGATTTGAGGATCAAGTAATTTTACATCCCCAAGAATCGGAATATTTGGTAATAATGTCGTAAAGTCTAAATCATTAGGTAAATCATAGTTGAAAGTAATTGAATTACCAAAAGTAAAACCAAAGTTTTGACCGTTTAGTAAACCATCTAATTCTAGATTCATTCCCCCTAAATTAACATCTTTCAGCAGACTTAAATTAGGAGTAGATAAGGTTAAATCTGGTGTACCAAAGATCCCTGAAATTAAACTATCTAAAGCAGTATCCATATAAGGTACTGCACCATCTAAACTGAATAAATTACCGAGATTTAAACTAAAGTCATTCTCAAAATCTAAGGCCAATCCTAAATCAGAAATGGTTAAACCAATATCTCCCAATGACGCAAGTTTTAGCTTGATAGAATCGGGTAAGGAAACACCACCTAAATCAGTCAATAAGTTAATAATTCCATCAAAATCTACACTAGGAATATTAACGTGATAAGATAAATTGGGTGTTCCTAATCCTTTAAGATTAATGGTAGGATTCTCTACATTAAATGCCCCAAAAGTAGCATCAAGTTCCCCTAATCCTAAGTCAACTGATAACCCATTTAACATCCCCCGAATATCAACTTCTCCCAAGAAATCGAAGTTAATAAAATCATTACCAATAGTTAAGTCAATATCTCCTAACCCCACTAGAAAATCAACCATAAAGTTAGGCATTTCGGGAAAACTATCTAAGAGATTAGAAAGAGTAATATTTGGTAACTCAGGAATCGTTAAAGCAAAGTTTTTGACACCATCAATAAGTTGAATGTCTAAGGTAGGAAAAGATACACTAAAATCTAAATTAGTATCAAGATTTAAACCGAAACCATTAAGAATATTGCGTAAGTCAACATCTCCTAATCCTTTAATTTGAAAGAAATCAGTGCCAATATTAAAACTAACATTACCTAGTTCACCTAAGAAATCTGTGGCAAATTTTGGAAGTCCTAAACTACCAAATAATGTGTCAAAAGTAGCTTTAGGTAAGGGAGGAATCGTTAATTGATAATTGGGTAAACTGCCGCTTAAATCTAGCTGTAAACTAGGTAAATTAACATTTAATGAACCTAAATTTAGTCCAAATTCCAACCCGTTTAATATTCCACTTAGATCGATTTCTCCTAATCCCGTAAAGTTCAATAGATCACCATCTAAGTTAAAGTTAACGCTAGGTAATTCACCCAGAAAATCAATAGCAAAGTCGGGAAGAGATAGGTCGAACAGATTAAATAAGTTAGGTAAACTTACTGTTTCTAGGGAATCAACATCAAAGGCTAATTTTTTGACTCCATTAATCACATTAATATCAACATTAATTCCTGTACCCATTAACTTTAATATCTCAGAGATATCAACATTTGTAAGTTGAGACATGACAGAATTCACTAATGCAAAGACATCAATGGAACCTTCATAGTTTAAGTTAACTTTATCTCCTTGAATTTGTAAATCAAAATCACTACCATTAAAGAGAGTATCTAGATTTATTTCTGTTCCTAATGTGGTTTTTGTTAGGATTAAATCAGGGGTATCTAAGGTTAAAGATGTTTCGGTTCCTCCAAACATCGCAACAATACCGCTTATTCCTTCTTGTAAGAAAGTAAGACTAGAATCGATTTCAACAACTTTCCCTAAATCTAGCTTTACATCGTCAAAGTATTTAACCCGAAAACTATCTTCAGATAAGACTAAATCAACTTTTCCTAATGTAGTTAATTCATTGAATAAGTTAACATCTGTCATCTCACCCAGTAATCCCATCACCTCCCCAGTAGAGATTTGAGGGAGGGTTACTTCATAGAATTTTTCTCCGTTAATTTCTTGAATATATAAACTGGGTAAAAAGACACTAATATCTGCATTAATATCTGTTGTAAATCCCAATTCTCCTGAGAGATTATTGACAATAGAAGTAATTCCTACTTCATCTAGGTAAGTGATACGAGTCCAATCTTCTCCTAATTCTACTTTGATTTTATCTAAAACATTAAAGAAATCTTTAGCAAAACTAGGTAATCCATCTAAACCATCTAACAGGTTATTAACTTGAATTTCATCGATTTGAGGAATGGTAAACTTAAACTCATTAATTCCATCAACTTTGAACATTTCAAAGGAAGGAATCCCAACGGTAAACTCAGGTAAATTGACAACTCCTAATTCATTAATAATCGGTGCAAAATCAACCCCCTCTAATCCATTTAATTTTAAGAAATTATCACCAATGGTTAATTCTATTTGACCTAATTCTGCTAAGAAATTAACCGCTAAATCAGGTAATCCTAAACTGTCTAATAATCCCTGTAAATCAGCTTGAGATAAGGGAGGTAAACTTAAACTAAATTGTTTAACTCCATCAATTAATTCAACGTTAATAGTGGGGACTAAATTTAAGTCAAAATCTAGTAAATCTCCAAAGCCGAAGTTATTAATAATTGGACTGAGATTAATGGGTTCTAAAGCTGTGAATTGAAACCAGTCTTCTCCAATCGTAAATTGTAAATTAGATAAGTTGCTTAATAAGTTACTAGCAAATTCAGGTAAGTTTAACCCATTCAAAAGATTTTGTAATTCAGGCTTATTTACAGAGGGAAGACTAACATTAAAATAATCAATTCCTTCAATAGTTTTGATTTCAAATGTGGGGAGTCCAATGGAAAAATCAGTTGTTACTAATTCACCAAATCCTAAACCATTAATAAGAGGAGTTAGATTAATATCCCCAATGCCTTCAAATGTGAGTAAATCTGTGCCAATGGTAACATTAAAATTGGCTAAATCTGCCAAGAAACTAACGGCAAAATCGGGCAATTTAAAGCTATTAAATAAGCCTTGTAAATCGGTTTTTGGTAATGCAGGTAAGGTAAAGGTGTATTGAGGAATACCATTAATTGATTCTAGATTAAGAGTAGGGGTTAAGTTTAAATCAAAATTGAATAAC
>NZ_PRLH01000167.1 GCF_003013815.1 Cyanothece sp. BG0011
ACTTAAAAGAGATACTGGAAAACAAAGCAAGACAAAAATTGAGAAATATTTTCAATATACTGTTTTATTCATAGTTAACCAAGTTTTGATAAGTATTGTCAATTGTGAACCTATAATATATCATAGATTTTGATAAAATCATAATCTCTTCTTATCGTTCATTCGCTCCGTGGGGAGTTTTTCAGCATCCTACAGCCTAAAGCCTGCAACTTCTCCAAGATTTAGTTAAGAAAATTTTTATAATCAAGCCTTGCAAAAAAAATATATTTATATTAGATTAAACTAGATTTTATTGCATATAATTATCAGTAACTTATAAAAGCTATCCTCTGCTTGTTGGGGAAAATCTCTGATTTCATTGGGATCAAAGATTTAACAAGAATTTCTAAGTAGATTGTGCGGACATGACCCTAACGAACCTTTGTAACGAACAACGTAATCAAGAACAAAAAACCCTCAAAAAGCTTATTCTCTATGGACTTGGAGGGTCTGTCATTTTACACGCAGGCATCATTGTCAGTTTAAGCTTGCTGCCCAAACCGGAGACAGTAACCGCAGAACCCATCGAGCTTATTTTTGTTGAAGAACCCGAACCCGAAAAAATTGAACCCAAACCGGAACCCGAACCCGAACTAGAAACAAAGTTAACCCCTGACCCCTTACCGGAACTCGAACAAACTCAAGAAACACAACAAGCCGCCTCTAATCCTTCTAGCCAACCGCAACCCCCTACACCGATACAGCCAGAAGTGGCGCAGATGACCCCACCCCCTCCTGTACCCAGTGTCGCCCCTCCTGAACCGGCACCGGAACCGGAACCCCAACCCGAAACCAACCTTCCCGAACCCATTGCCAACTTACCCCCGACTCCTGTTGCTGAACCCTTACAAGAAGCAACACAACCGGAACAAGAAACCCCCTCACCCACTGAAACCTTGACAGAACCAACCATTAGCCGTTCTGTTCCGGAGCTTCCTACGGCTACCTCTAACCCCTTAACCAGTGAAACCAACACCGACTTGGGGAACCGCATGAGGGGAAATCCCTCACCTACTGCTTCATCCCCAGAAAGTAGCAACCCTCAAGGAAACCCTGGCAGCCCTGGAGGGGTTTCTGCCAACCGCTCGAAACCTTCCGGTGGAGGTAGTTCTACCCGGGCCCTTACATCCTCATCGGGGGGTGTAGGGCAACTTAGAGAAGGGTTACAGGGGGGTAGTGGCAATACACCCGGTCAAGGGAGTAGCACAGGGAATAACCCTGGTAACCCTGGCAGTGGGGCGGTGGCCGCTAATCGGGGGGTTCCCTCGAAACCCGCCGGAAATGCTTCCGGTGAGAGTACCTCCGGAGCCGGTTGTACCCCCCCTGGAGAGCCTGATTTTCCCTCATCTTTAGCTAACCAAGGCATTGAAGCCAGGCCAGTGGTGGAGGTGGTTACCAATAGTAGTGGCAGTGTAACCAGTGCCAATATCAAGACATCCAGTGGTTATCCTGCTTTGGACAAAATCGCCATTGATACCGCTAGGAATATTCGCTGTCCGTCCGGTAACCGACGACGGTTACAGTTAGCCATTACTTTTGCTCAAGAAGGCAGTAACTTCGAGGAGGAAGCGAGACGGAGACAAGAAGAAATCGAGCGTCAGCGACGAGAAAGAGAGCGTCAAGCTGAAATGGAGGCTCAACGTCAACGGGAAGCAGAAGAAGCTCAACGTCAAGCTGAAATCGAGGCCCAGCGTCAACGAGAGGAAGAAGAAGCTCAACGTCAAGCTGAAATGGAAGCTCAACAACAAGAAGCTCAACCAACTGCACCCGAACCTTCTTTACCTCCCCTAGAACCCCTCCCGTCACCAGAATAGGTATGTGGGCTGAATGTTATTAAGCCCCTACTGTAATAACGTCCCATGACTTTATGAATCCTAATTGTTTAAACCATTCATTCGGAGATTTCATGATGAACAAAACCCTATTTAAACAAGTTACTTTCGCTGTTTTAATGGCTGTTACTTTTGAAGTCACAGGTTATGTGAATCCTTCTTTTATGGCTCAAGCTGCGGTGATTACCTTACCCGATGGGGGAAAGTGTGAAGGCACGATGACGGACGGAAAACTCAATGGTGAAGTGGTTTGTGATTATGCCAACGGAGATAAATATGAAGGCAATTTTACCGATGGCAAAAAAGACGGTCAAGGTAAATATACCTTTGCAGATGGGGGAAGTTATGAAGGAGAATTTAAAGAGGGCAATATTAGCGGAGAAGGGGTAAGAATTTTTGCTAATGGGGATAAATATGAAGGAGAATTTGAGGACGGAAAACCCAACGGTCAAGGGGTTTATATTATTAGTGATGGAGGGCAATATGAAGGGGAATTTGTTGACGGGAATCCCAGTGGAAAAGGTACTTTTATTTTTGCCAATGGTAATCAATGTTCTGGAGAGGTTAGTGACGGAACCATTAACGGTCAAGGAACCTGTGAATATGAAAATGGCAACCGTTATGAAGGGCAATTAAAAGAAGCTCAACCCCACGGACAAGGTAACTATATTTTTGCTGATGGCGGTAACTATGAAGGGGAATTTCAAAATGGCCAATTTCATGGTCAAGGGGTCAGAAATTATGACAATGGTAATGTTTATAAAGGGGAATTTGTTCAGGGGAAACCTGAAGGAGAGGGAACCTATACCTTTGCTAATGGGAATACTTATGAAGGTCAATTTCAAAACGGTCAATTTCATGGTCAAGGGGTTTATTCTTTTGCTAATGGAAATATTTATGAAGGAGAATTTCAAGCCGGAAAATTTAACGGTAAAGGGGTTTATTCTTTTGCTAACGGTGATCGCTGTGAAGGGGAATTTCAAGCTGGTCAATTAAATGGTGAAGGAATGTGTAACTATGCTGATGGCGATCAATATAAAGGTGAATTTAAAAATGGTGAACAACATGGATCAGGGGTTTATATTTTCTCTGACGGTACTCAAGTAGAAGGAAATTGGGCAAATGGACAAATGCAATAATTAATTTTAATATTACTTTTTTATGAAAATTTTAAAGCGATCGCCTTCTTTTTTATTTCCTGGTTTAATCTTCTTTTTGATAATATTAATGGTTTGTTTTTTTATTAATATTATCTTGGGAGTGGCTGATATTTCTTTGTATCAAATTTATCAAGCTGTTTTTTCTTTTGATGGTTCCCCGGAACATTTAATTATTAGAACGGTAAGAATTCCGCGATCGCTGGTTGCTTTATCTGTGGGAGCAGCCTTAGCAGTTTCGGGAACATTAATGCAGGGAATTACACAAAATCCCTTAGCCTCTCCTAGTATTTTAGGCATTAATGCAGGGGCTTCTTTTTTGGTTGTTTTAGCGACATCAATGATGGGGAATAATTCGTTAAACTTTTATGCGATATTTGCTTTTTTAGGAGCCGGAATGACTGCGATTGTTGTCTATGGTATTGCTGCGTTAGGAAAAGGAGGAATTACCCCCTTAAACTTAACCTTAGCCGGGGCTGCTCTAACTGCTTTTATGGGTTCTTTAACCAGTGGAATTTTAATTATTAATCAAAGTGCTTTAAGTGAAATTCGTTTGTGGTTAGCCGGTTCAGTCGGAGGAAAAAACATAGAATTATTGTTACAAGTTCTCCCTTATTTACTGATAGGATTATTATTAGCTTTTGCCCTAGGAAAACATATTACTATTCTTAGCTTTGGGGATGATATGGCTTTAGGATTAGGTCAAGAAACAGCTTGGATAAAAGTAATAGCCGCTATTAGTATTATCTTATTAGCAGGGGGAAGTGTCGCCCTCGCTGGACCCATCGGATTTATTGGTTTAATTATTCCCCATATTGTTCGTTTTTTAGTGGGGATTGATTACCGTTGGATACTGCCTTATAGTGCTATTTTTGGAGCCATTTTATTATTAATTACTGATACAATTGCTCGTCTCATTTTACAACCTCAAGAAATTCCTGTAGGTTTAATTATGCCTTTGATTGGTAGTCCCTTTTTAATTTATTTAATTCGCAAAAAAGTTAAATCAGTTTGATAAAATATACAAAAAGTATGAATACTTGGTTAACCTTTTCTGCTTTAAAAATTCCTCTATCATTTCCCTTAGATAAACGAGTGCCGATTGTCTTAGGTAGTTTAATAATTATTACCCTGTTTGTCATTATTATTAGTCTTTGTCAAGGGGAAACATTTATCAATCCCATAGAAGTTAGTCAGATTATTTTAGGACTTGATACTAATAATATAGAAGATGCTTTTATTATTAAAACATTGCGACTGCCAAGAACATTAATTGCTTGGTTAGTTGGGGCAGGATTGGCCATAGCAGGAACCATTACTCAAGGAATTACTCGTAATCCTTTAGCCGCCCCCAGTATTATCGGAGTCAATGCCGGGGCTGTTTTAGCGGTAGTAAGTTTGTTGATTCTTGTTCCTTCTTCGTCTATGGAAATAGTACCCATCGCTGCTTTTTTAGGGGATTAATTGTTTCAATACTCATCTATTTTATGGCATGGCAAAATGGGAGTTCCACTGGAAGATTAATTTTAGTAGGAATTAGCTTCAATTTAATTATTACGGCTTTAATAAACTTGATGATTACCTTCGGCGAAATCAACAGTGTTTCTCAGGCTTTACTATGGTTAACGGGCAGTGTTTATGGACGCACCTGGGAGCATTTTATGACCCTATTTCCTTGGATTATTATGGGTAGTATCCTGGCTTTTTTAATGGCTTCTGACTTAAATAACTTACAGTTAGGAGACGATGTGGCCACGGGTTTAGGAAGTGCTGTGGAATGGCAACGAGGGGCATTATTATTGATTTGTGTAGCGTTAGCCGGTGCGTCTGTGGCAACCGCCGGCGCGGTGGGGTTTGTAGGTTTTATGACTCCCCATTTATCTCGTCGTTTAGTGGGAGTATCTCATCAAGGGTTGTTACCCACAGCAGCCTTAATGGGGGGATTAATGGTAATGTTAGCAGATTTATTAGGTCGATTATTATTTGCACCCATTGAAATTCCTTGTGGTATTATTACCGCTATTATTGGCGCACCTTACTTTATTTATTTACTTATTACTCAGCGATAAATTGTATTTTAAAATAACTAAATTATGGATTATCCTAACTTGATTAACAGTCGATTAGAAGCTCAAAACATAACCTTAGGTTACGACAATAAAACAATCATTACTGACCTAAGTTTAGGCATTCTTTCAGGAAAAATAACCATTTTAATAGGAGCCAACGGCTGCGGAAAATCCACCCTATTAAAAGGGTTGGCAAGACTCCTAAAACCAAAACAGGGTAGTGTTTATTTAGATGGCAAAGCCATTTCTAAACTATCTAGTAAACAAGTGGCAAAAACCTTAGGAATACTGCCCCAAAATCCCTCATCTCCTGAAGGGTTAACCGTTAAAGAATTAGTTTCCCAAGGTCGTTATCCTTATCAAAACTGGTGGCAACAATGGTCAAAAGAAGATGAAACCTTTGTCAATCAAGCATTAATCAGTACAGATTTAAGGTCATTAGCTGATCGTCCTTTAAATAGCTTATCAGGGGGACAAAGACAACGAGCTTGGATTGCTATGAGTTTAGCCCAAAATACCGATATTTTATTATTAGATGAACCGACAACTTTTTTAGATTTAGCCCATCAAATCGAAATTTTAGACCTACTTCATGAACTGAATCAAACCGCTCAGAAAACCTTAGTTATTGTCTTACATGATCTTAATTTAGCCAGTCGTTACGCTGATTATTTAGTGGCCATGAAACAAGGAAAAATTTATGCACAAGGAACCCCAGAAATAGTAATGACAGAGGAAGTAATTGAAGCCGTTTTTAACTTAGAAAGCCACATTTTACCTGATCCAATTACTCAAAAACCTATGTGTATTCCTATTAAAAAATTGACATAGTTAATAATACTTTTTATATTTAAAAAATCGGACAATTTATAAATAAATACTTAATTATCTATTTTTTTTTACTTGCCTTAGAAAAGTTAGATATTTTAAAATCTATTCCCTGAGTATTTAATCTCTTAAATAAATCTTGCATACATTTTGTAACATCCAAAATTTCTGATATAGTGGATATTATTCGTTATGTTGCTTAAATTTTTATTCGGGTTAGAGGCGTAAATTAAGCTAAATTTATGGAGGTTAGGTTATGAAGCTTAAACAATTATTATTAGAAAAACGAGAAGAAATTATCAGTATTGCCAAAAAACATGGGGCGTATAATGTAAGAATTTTTGGTTCGGTTGCTAGGGAAGAGGATGACGAAAAAAGCGATATTGATTTTTTAATTGATTATGATTTAAACAAAATTAGTCCTTGGTTTCCTTCGGGATTAATGCAAGATTTACAGTCTATTTTAGGTCGTAAGGTTGATATTGTAACGGTGGAGGGATTAAAAGAACGGATTCGGGAAAGGGTATTAGACGAGGCGATAGAATTATGAGGGATGATAGGGAAAGATTGAGAGATATGTTAGAGGCAATTGCTCAAATAGAAAAGTACGCAATTCAAGGAAAAGATAGGTTTACTGAAGATGAGTTAATTCAAACTTGGATGATTCATCATTTAATGATTATTGGAGAAGCAGCAAGTAAAATGACTGAAGAAACAAGACAGCTTTATCCTAATATTCCTTGGGTGGGAACAATTGATGTTAGGAATATTATTACTCATGAGTATTTTAGGGTTAATCTTAATATTATTTGGCGAATTGTTATCAATGATTTGCCAATTTTAAAACAACAAATACAAGCAATTTTAGGAGAAACTTGATCTATGTTTCTCATGGAAATAAATTACACTTTGAACGCAAAAATAAGTGAAGTAGAAGATTTTAATTTTAAGGATTAAACTAATTATGAAAATTAAGTATATATTCTTTGATGATTATAGATTTTCAGAAGAGCATTATGCAGTAGGTTTTAGCAATGAGACAAAGTTTGATATTACTCCTAATTATGAATATGAAGTTTATGGTATGTGCATTTGGAGAAAAATACTAATGTATTTATTGTGTGATGATTATAATTTACCTTGTTTTTATCCATCAGAACTTTTTAAGGTTGTTCAATATGAACTTCCTACCTACTGGAAATTTACCACTTACGATAATGATGAATATTCTGCGAAAGCAATTTGGGGCTACCCTGAATTAGTTGACGACGATAATCACTATATTGCATTACAAGAACGTGATAAGGCTGCCTTAAAAATTTTTCTTGACATGAAATCTAAATTTAAGGGGCAAAACTAGCGAGGGTGAGATGAAGGGCAATCTAGATATTTTTTCCTTCTCAAGTAAAATTATTAATTAAAAATGCTTAAGACAACAAAAATGAAGAAACCCTAAAAAATAGTGATAACTGCCAAAGGAGAGACTACAACCAAAGAACAAGTCATTAAGTATACTAAGAGAAGATTTATGAAAATTGCTCACAATGTATCCGAATTAATTGGCCGTACCCCTCTAGTCCAATTGAATCGTATTCCTCAAGCAGAAGGGTGTAAAGCGCAAATTGTCGTTAAATTAGAAGGGATGAACCCGGCCGCCTCGGTAAAAGACCGTATCGGGGCTAATATGATTAATTCAGCGGAACGAGACGGGTTAATCATTCCAGGGAAAACCCTCTTAGTTGAACCCACTTCCGGCAACACCGGTATTGCTCTGGCTATGGTAGCAGCTGCCAAGGGATATAAATTAATTTTAACCATGCCCGAAACCATGAGCCAAGAACGTCGGGCCATGTTAAAAGCTTATGGCGCACAATTAGAATTAACCCCCGGTAGTGAGGGGATGAGTGGTTGTATTCGTCGGGCCCAGGAATTAGTAGAAACCCTACCCAATGCCTATATGTTGCAACAATTTAATAACCCGGCTAACCCCGAAATTCACCGTTTAACCACCGCCGAAGAAATTTGGGAAGATACGGATGGGCAAGTGGATTTTTTAATCGCAGGGGTAGGCACCGGCGGCACCCTTACCGGTGTGGCCGAGGTGATTAAACAACGAAAAGCCAGTTTTCAGGCGATCGCCGTTGAACCCACCACTAGCCCCGTTTTATCGGGAGGAAAGCCAGGAGGACACAAAATTCAAGGCATTGGGGCGGGTTTTATTCCCCAAGTGTTGAAAGTAGACTTAATTGATGAGGTCATCACCGTCACCGATGATGAAGCCATGACCTACGGACGACGGTTGGCCAAAGAAGAAGGGTTACTGTCCGGTATTTCTACAGGGGCTGCCCTATGTGCTGCCATTAAAGTTGGGCAACGGCCCGAAAATATCGGTAAACTAATCGTAATGGTTCAACCCAGTTTTGGAGAACGTTACTTAAGTACCCCCCTCTTCCAAAATGTCGAACCCCCTCAACTGGCCATGATGAATTAAGCAAAGGGTTGGTTGCTGTCCTCTTAATCTTCTGGATTCTCATGACATCGACAAATCATTATCACATCCTCGAAGTTAGTCACACTGCCACTCAAACGGAAATCAAACAGGCCTATCGCCGTTTAGCCAAGCGATTTCATCCAGATAGTCGCCAAGAAACTGCTAATCATGAACAGATTATCCGTATAAATGCAGCCTATGAGGTGTTGGGAGATCCGCAACGACGATATAATTACGATCAACAGTTAATCCCTAATTATCCCTCGGCCAGACGACAACAGAGGACAGCCCAAGCCCATTCTTACTATCAAAGTCGTCGCGCTACTGAAGAGGTTTCCGTCGGGTTAATTGATGAGTGGTTAAAGGGGGTTTATCGTCCCATCGATCGCTTAATATCGAGTATTTTGAACCGTTTAAATGATCAGCTCGATGCCTTGGCGGCTGATCCCTTTGATGATGAATTAATGGGAGTTTTTCAAGATTATGTGCGCTGTTCTCGCCATGATTTACAACAGGCCAAACGTATTTTTTCTTCTCAACCGAATCCCCCAAAATTGGCTAAAATAGCAGCCATTGTTTACTACTGTTTGAATCATATTGCTGATGGCATTGAAGAGTTAGAATGGTTTTCTTGTAATTATGACGATTCTCATTTACACACCGGTCAAGAATTATTTAGAATGTCTCATCGATTATTAAACGAAGTGCATCGCAATGTAGAGGTAATGGTTAATCGTTAGGCAAGAGGCAAGAGGCAAGAGTATTTTATCCTGATGTCGGGCAGAATACCACATCTTTATAATAAAACCCTATTGCCTATTGCCTACCCCCGAACCCCCCCCTTTTAAAGGGGGGTGTGGGGTAGGGGAGTTTATCGAAGGTGCAAGATATAAGTTAAGTTATTTTGTACTGGTGTAAGAGATCAGCAAAAGGCAAAAGTCTATTTTAGAAAATTAGCTTATCTAAAAAATCCTCTTGCCTTTTGCCTGATAACTCTTGCCTATTTTTACCATGCAAGATATCAGTTAAACCATTCCACCGGCTGCTTGAAGGCGGGCCCTGGCTTTTTTATAAGCGTTAGATGCCTTCATTTGTTCCCGAGGTTCTCCACCCTTAGTGGCTTCTTCTAAACGGCTCTGAGCCGCATTATACTCTTCTCTGGCTGCTTCTTTATCGATGTTATCTCCGGCTTCGGCTGAGTTCACTAAGACTTTAATCTCATCTTGTTCAACTTCAGCAAACCCTCCCATGACAGCGATACTCTTCCAGTCTTTATCAGGACGAACACGAATGACACCGGTATCTAAGGCGGTTAATAAGGGGGCGTGACCGGCTAAAATACCCAGTTGTCCAGAGGTACTGGGTAGAATGATTTCTTGTACGTCGCCGTCCCAAACGGTTTTATCAGGGGTAATGACACGAACGGTTAATGGCATATCAGTAATTAATTATCAATGATTAGTGCTGAATAGGGGCGAACCAAAGCGCGCCCCTATTAGTAAGATAAAGGTTACAAAACCTAAGCTTCTTTGAGTTTTTCAGCCTTAGCTTTAGCTTCGTTAATATCTCCCACTAAGTAAAAAGCTTGTTCGGGGAGATCGTCTAATTCACCACTGAGAATCATTTGGAACCCTTTGATGGTATCCGCTAAGGACACATACTTACCAGGCGCACCGGTAAACACTTCTGCCACAAAGAAGGGTTGAGATAAGAAACGCTCAATTTTACGCGCTCTATCTACAGTACGACGATCATCTTCTGATAATTCATCTAACCCTAAAATAGCGATAATATCCTGTAATTCTTTGTAGCGTTGTAAGGTAGATTGAACAGCACGAGCGGTGTCATAATGTTCATCCCCAACAATACTGGGCTGTAACATGGTGCTAGTAGAATCTAGGGGATCAACCGCAGGATAAATCCCTTTAGACGCTAAGGCACGGGATAATACGGTGGTTCCGTCTAAGTGAGCGAAGGTGGTCGCAGGAGCCGGGTCCGTTAAGTCATCCGCAGGAACATATACCGCTTGAATAGAGGTGATAGACCCTTCTTTTGTAGAGGTAATCCGTTCTTGTAAGTCCCCTACGTCAGTCCCTAGGGTGGGCTGATATCCCACAGCAGAGGGCATCCGTCCTAAGAGGGCAGACACCTCAGAACCGGCTTGTACGAAACGGAAAATATTATCGATAAACAGTAATACGTCTTGCTTGTTAACGTCACGGAAATATTCTGCCATGGTTAGAGCAGATAATCCCACCCGCATTCTCGCTCCGGGGGGTTCGTTCATCTGTCCGTACACCAGGGCAATTTTCGATTCTGAGAGGTTATCGGGGTTAATTACCTTAGATTCGATCATTTCGTTGTAGAGGTCATTTCCTTCACGGGTACGTTCCCCTACTCCACCAAACACGGATACTCCCCCGTGTTGGATGGCGATGTTGTTAATTAACTCCATCATAATAACGGTTTTCCCCACACCTGCTCCGCCAAACAATCCGATTTTTCCACCTTGACGATAAGGGGTGAGAAGATCGATAACCTTAATTCCGGTTTCAAAGACTTTGGGTTTGGTGGATAGTTCGGTTAGTTTAGGTGCCGGACGGTGAATGGGGGAGCTTTCTTCGTTGCCCACGTCTCCCATTTCATCTACA
>NZ_PRLH01000177.1 GCF_003013815.1 Cyanothece sp. BG0011
TTCTAATATAGTTTGGTGTGATATGCGGTCGAAGCATTTGCTGATATCAAGTTCAAGAACTCTTTTATCAATTCCATTAGTGCTTTTTCTGAGATGTAGAAACAGGGCTTTTTGTGCGTCGTGTGCGCTTCGCCCTGGTCTAAACCGTAGCTCCTGGGATGGAATGTTGCTTCATGGGCTGGTTCTAGAGCGTATTTGACAAGACATTGCCATGCTCTGTCGGCGATGGTTGGGACTTTTAGGATTCGTTTGGTTCCGTCCTTTTTGGGGATGGGGATTTCTCGTAATCCTTGATGTTTCCAGGTCTTTGTCTTGAGTTTCAGGGTTTCTTCTAACTCAAATCGTTCTTTGAACGTCAAAGCCTTTTTACCATCTATTCCTGCGGTTTTACGACCCTGATTTAATTGGGTCACTTGCCTGATAGCCAGCATTCTAGCTGCGTAGGAGGAGAGAACTAGCTTCTGAATTCTTTTAGCTTTAGCCTTGTCTCCTTCTCTAATTGCTTTAAATATTCTCTTTTGAAGTCGAAAGAGTGTCTTCTGGAGTTGCTTCCATCGGATGTCTTTCCAATCATCGCTATAACTGGTGTTATGCGTCATAATCCCTGTCCTTCAATTATCGAACATTCTCTGGTTTCCTTTTGGCAATTACGCCTCATCCTACCCTCTGCTTGGTTTTCCGATGCTCGTCCATCCTATCTGGGTTTGGATATCCCCCAGAACCAAGTATCAGAGTTTTTATTCGTTCCGATAGTCAGATTGGCTGATGTTTTAGAGTGATTCACTTTGCCTGTTACCTTCTCGGAGAAGCAGTTATCAACTCTAATAACACTGCGAGAGTTAATGGTAACGGAGTCCACATTGGTTATTCAGATTGTGGCTCAAGGGTAAGGCACTTTTCTAGAATCTGTTTACCCATGACATCTCCCTATTAGCGGTAGTGTGCCTAATCTGTTTTGGCTCTAATTCCGCCCTGATGCACGCTTTGCTCTGTAAGATTCCGAGCTTACTCGGCAGTGCCAGATGAGGAGTCATCTTTCTCTTAGATGGTGGGACTTTAACCCACATCCGACTATCAGTTCAGGTTACATACGGTTTTCTCCCCGTCATCGCCTGGAAGCCTCTACTTCTCTGTTCTCCAGAGCTTCGCAGCTTCAACGAATCGCACAAAGTTTCCCTTCATTCGGCTTTCGGTAATTAGTCCCTTGTCATGGGTACTGTTAATACATCATCTTTCCATTCATAGCCGTTATCTGACCAATCATAAGAACCGTCATTTCTGCTTTTGACATCGTGACAGTGACGATGCAGAGCTTGATAGTTTTTATATTCATCCCTACCGCCTTTCGATTTCGGGATGATGTGGTCAACTTCTATCAAGTCATCAGGAGTGAAGTGTTGTCCGCATAACGTGCATCTACCTTTTTGTTTCCTTAAAAGTCTTGCGACTCCATTAGGTGTTTCAGGGTAGTTACCACGTCGTGTACTCCAATATGTCCAGTTTCCGTCATAAGGTGAGGCTTCAGGTTTGACCAGTTGATGTCTCTTTATTTCTGTTTCGGCGTGATAATACAGTTGCATTTCTTTGGTGCGAAATGTCCATATTCCGTTATTTCCGTCTGTGAAATATTTGCGGAGTTTATCAATGGTTTTGCCTTTATTGACTCTTGAAACTGTCCAGGCTCGTAGCATATTCCATGTAATCTTATCTTCGGTAATGAACGTTTCCTTACTTGCTACAGTTCGGTAGTAGTTACACCATCCTCTGATTAAGGGGTTAAGTTTGGAGATTAATGCTTCTTGTGGTGCGGTCTTGTAGGTTTTTATGACCTTTTTAACCGCATCATGGTGAGCCTTTATTGCCTTTTTACTGGGTTTGATTATTGTTTTGAATCCAGTTAGTCTAATATCTCCTTTTTTAGGAATAAATCTACCTGAGTGATGTTTTCCTACGGGATAAGACCGTATATTGAATCCTAAAAAGTCAAACCCTGGTTCAATGGTTTTTCCATCAGTTTCTATACTTTTAAAAGTATGTCTGATGGAGGTCTTTTCGGGTTTTAATTCCAATCCGACTATATCTAACCATTGGGATATTAAGGACTTACATTGTAGAATAACATCGTAGTCCTCATGGAGAACTACGAAGTCATCAGCGTAACGGATGACCTTGGGCTTAAAGCCCTGTCTGAGAATACCGTCTTCCCTAAATTTATTAGGGAAGCGGTTTTCTATATTGGTAATCATTCCGTGTAGTGCGATGTTAGCCAGTAATGGGCTTATCGTTCCACCTTGAGGGGTTCCTGATTCGGTTTCCTCAAATACACCGTTGTCAATTACTCCACATTTTAACCATCTTTTAATTAGATGTTTCATGTTGGTAGGACAATCTACTTTGGACAGTAGGTAATCATGGTTAATCTTATCGAAGCATTTTGAGATGTCAGCGTCAAGGACATATTTGGCTTTCTTGTTGATTGCTGAGTATATCCTACCGATGGCATCATGTGCGCTTCTCCCTGGTCTAAAGCCGTATGATGTCCCCTCGAATTGGGCTTCCCAATACGGTTCTAAGGCTGATTTAACCATGGCTTGCATCGCTCTGTCTTTGATGGTTGGTATCCCTAGAGGTCGCTTTTCGTCACGTCCTGGTTTGGGTATCCAGATCCTTCTAAGTGCCTTTGCTTTATAACCTTTAACATTGAGTTCGTAGGCAAGATTTACTCTCTGGTTAGGGTGTAATGCCTTTATTCCATCGATACCTGCTGTTTTCCGTCCTTGATTGTCTTGGGTCACTTTGCGAACGGCTAAGAGCTTAGCATAGTGTGACTTTAACAGGAGTTTTTGGAGCTTTTTGGCTTTGACTTTATTTCCTGATTTAACCGCTTGAAATATCTTCTTTTGAAGCTTGAATACTTTTCTCTGGACTTTTGCCCAGTTGATAGTATTCCATTCTTGCGTAGGCTTGGTTGTCCTCGCTTTCGACATATTTACCTCTACTTGATGCTATTTCGTACTAATAAACCAGCAATACGTCAGCATATCCACATCCATTACAGATGGGCATTGGCTTCTTATTGCTTCTTACCCCCGTGACCCTTGCGCTTAAGTTTGTCACTACTTACCTATTCGACCTATGGTAAGAGCAATCACGGGGTTACTTCGTTCCGTTGATTTGGGATTATTGGTTTTAGGTCTTTTAAGGGTATCAATTACTCTCTACCCCATCTCTCCCCCAGGTTAATTTTAGGAGTCGGTGTGGATAATTAAGACAGTTTTCCACTTTTCACCTTGTTCATTTTGAACGTAGCTTGTCAAACAGTTAAGCTACTTAATATTTTTGAGGGTTCAAGTCGATGATTCAACGTAATGTTTAACCATGACCAATTGACTTGGGAACGGCTTATCATGCTGTTTCACGACGGGTTTCCCTTTTAACCCTGCTTCCATCCTGGGTTTTACTAAGTCCAAAACGGAGGGTTATGTCGTCATTCTCAGGATTTTGCTCCTTTGACTCCGAATGAGGCTCCTTTAGCCAACAAATCAACAGTTATCTGAAACTGAACATATTTATTTGTCAAGGTTCAGACGAGCTACACACTTGTTAGTACAAGCTTTCTAGCTCAACGAATCGCACATCTACCTTTATTATGATCGGCTCAGGGCATTCTAGGTCAATGGGTTAAATCAGTGAAAAGTGATTACTGGCAAGTGGTCACTGATTTCGTGTCGTAAAAACCGTACATAGAATAGGTTGATAACTTTTGCAATATTTTGTTACATTTATTTACATAAGTTAAAAAAAGTTTCTAAAGGAGAAAAAAGTTATGTTAACTCTCGTCATTTCCTTATTAATCGTCGGTTGGGTCGCCGCTGCTGTTATTGGGACACAAGCCTATTTTCGCGGTGAGCAAACCAAAACCATTCATGAAAGAAACTGGAACTCCGAGTCCTTTGAAAAAATAGCTAAATCAGTAACCGGCAAAGGGGTCGATAGCGATCGCGTTCCTGCTTTTGAAATAGATGCTTACGGAAGCAATAACCTAGCGCGATAAAGAGTTCTAGGGTTAGGAAAGACTTTTGGAACCCCTAACCCCATAACCTCATAAAAATAAGTTATCTGACCTTAACCTCAACTTAAAGTGATATAGGAAGGTCAGAATTTTTGTTATTGGGGCAATGCTTTGGTAAACTCAGATAGAAACTTTGTTAAAGAAAATGTAATATTCTACTATTCATAGTAAGCTCTGATATAGTCAATCATTTTTATAAATCAACTACTAATCGAGGTATTAATCAATGGTACTGTAGATTAGGCCAATTTAGATTATCCTAAATTCTTGAACTCCAATAATTAACCCCCGCCAATTAAAATGATTCTTAGTGATAAGCTAGCTCTTAATCATTCCAACCTAAATAACACCGAATCTGCGGAGACATCGAGTGCTGTGGACAGTTATCAGCGACACAACAGCACTGCCCCTTTTTCCCAAGTGAACGAACCCCCAGAAAATCCTGGGGAAGACAGTAGGAGAAATGTAATTGTGCCAAATAACATTGCGAGAATTAAAGTCATAGGGGTTGGTGGTGGCGGATGTAATGCGGTTGATCGTATGATCGAAAGTGCCTTAATGGGGGTTGAGTTTTGGACAATGAACACCGACGCTCAAGCCCTAACCCAATCCTCTGCCCCCCATCGTTTACAAATCGGTAGAA
>NZ_PRLH01000076.1 GCF_003013815.1 Cyanothece sp. BG0011
TGAGGATGCTGACACCTACACCCTCACCTTTACCCTCGATGAAGCAGCCCCAGAAGGCGGTTTACGGGTGGTTTGGTCTGAGGTGGACTCCGATAATGCCTTCGGAGATTTGGAATTTCCTCCTACGTTAACCAACGCCAGCAACTTAGAACAATTAACCCCAGAAGAAGGGGAGTTAGCCCGTTCTGCCATCACCATCGATGAAGGAGCAACCTCTGCAACCATCACTTTAACCACCGTTGCCGATGAAGTAACCGAAGGAGATGAAACCACCACTTACACCTTAATCGATGAAATTGGTTATGCACCAACTGCTGAGAATAGTGTAACGGTTACTATCGAAGATACTTCTATCGAACCTATCGAAGTTCCCAGTATGGTACGGGGAACCTCTGGTGCTGATTTCTTTGACACCGAAGATCCTGGAGAGAGTGGCTTTATCGGTGATAACCAACTACTCTTTGCAGGTTCTGGAGATGACTTTGTCGATGTTAGCTTTGCCCGGGGTGGCGATCGCAGTCGCATTGACTTAGGTAGCGGTGATGACATCATTTTTGCTGGTAGCAATAACCGCATTATTGCAGGTTCAGGAGACGATATCTTATTCCTGGGTTCCGGTGAAGGTAACAATGTTGTTACTGGTGGTTCTGGAATGGATCAATTCTGGATTGTTACTGATGCAGAAGCGTTACCGACTGAAGCGAATACCATCACTGACTTTACCATCGGTGAGGATCTGATCGGCTTTGGTGCCACGGATCTCAGTTTTGACGATTTGATGTTAACTCAAAATGGTGCTGATACTACCATCAATGCTCTCGGACAAGATTTAGCTATCTTACGACGCATTGAGTCTACTGATTTGAGTGCATCTGACTTTGCTTTTGCTTAATTAATTGTTTGGGGTAGGTAATACCTACCCTTAACTCATATCTTGCACCTTCGATAAACCCCCCACACACCCACACCCCCCTTTCAAAGGGGGGCAGGGGGGGTAGGGGGCAGGGGGGGTAGGGAACAGGGAACAGGTTTACACTGAGCTTGCCGAAGTGGAACGGGGAACAGAATTCATTTTGATGGCAACTGCTTAAGAATTGATTTTCTGTCTTTTGTTGGTGAGTTTTTGCATACTGGTGCAAGATGCCAGCTTAACAGGGCTTTATGTGTTTTTCAACTTAACTAAATTTCAATCAATCAGTCAAGTTAATCATCATTCTTTACTTAATTCTAGATAAAATTACTTATAGTATTATTATCTCTATTTTCTATTAGGATAAAATATACGATTAAATAAAAAATAAATTATATTATTTTATAGTTTTTCTATAGTTTTGGTGAACAATTAACAAAATCCTACTATTTGATTCATTTTCTTGTTTTTGAGTTTCTAGAAAACAAGTGATTTGCTTAAAATTTAGTTAGTTTAAATATATATTCTTTCATATTAACATTTTTTGAGAAAAAGATTCAAGCCATTTTTGCTCAAGAAATAATAAGCAAAAATAAAGATATTTTGGTTAAATTAATTTAACCAAAATTAATTGAAAACTTAATCGTTTATTAGTTAAACAATAACCTTGCCAATGGCTAAACACGATAATATCAAGTTGGACTAGAGAAGCGTCTATGGAAACTATTTTTTTCCTTAAAATAGATTAAAATAAGCTTTTAAATTATAAAAATAAGTTTATTTTTAATTCTTAAAATAGGATAAAAATTCACCAAAAAATTCCATAGAAAAATATTCTCTTGGGAAGACTTATAAGTATGTTGTTAGAGATCGAAGCTTATATTTTAAGCAATTCTGTGATAGCAAAGTTCAGAGCCAAGAAGACAGTATACATTTCAGGATTTTTGATGATGGAAAATCCTGAAACCTTCTCTACAAAACTTGACACACCCTAACAAACTAAAGGTAATTGCAATCATGGCAAAGAACGTCATTATGATGATCGGCGACGGTATGGGTTGGGAAATGACCCGTGCCAGTGCCATTCAATTAATTATTGAACAACAAATTGAAGAATACAAAGCAGCAAATCCCACGGCAACTAATCAAGAAATTTTTGACGAGTTATTTGCTGGGGATACCTTACAAGATGACGATTATTATACAGAAGGGGCAGGATTTGGTACAGCCTATCAAACCTTAGAAGGGTACGTTATTTCTACCACAGGAAACACCTATATTGATGGAGATAAAGGCAACTCTGCTCTAGAAGGTGATCCCTTTAACCATAACACGGGTGGATCGCCCATCAGAGAAGGATTTGAATTCAATCCTGACCCGGCCGTAGTGGAAGGATTTTTTGAAGAATTACGGGATCAAGGCTTTGACGAAGATGCCATCTTTGATGAAGATGGCAATATCCGAGGGGGAAATGTTCCCATTTTCAACCTCGAAAAAGGAGGCGTTAGCCCTTGGGACCCGGACTATTACGAAGAACGGGGGAACCCCGACGAAGGGTTTGACAAAGAATACATCAAAAACCTCTATCCTGACTCAGCCGGAACCGCAACCGGGTTATATACCGGGGTAAAAACCTATGTCGGTGCGATCGCCGTTGATATTTTTGAAGAAACCGTCGAAACTACCGCAGAACGGGCGTTATCTAATGGTAAATCTGTTGGGGTTGTCAGTTCCGTTCCCTTCAACCATGCTACTCCGGCTGCTGCCATTGCCCACGTCAACCAACGGAACAAGCTACACGATCACAGTGTTGAAGATCGCGGGGGTGCAGAGCGCAATGAAAATGGCGAACTGGTGGATGAATTTGGTCACGTCATCGAAGGGGGTGACAACATTTTCCGCCAAATTGTCGAAGAAACCAAGCCTACTGTTGTGTTAGGGGGGGGTCACTACCTAACCCGTGGAGGAACAGAAGAAAATCCCGATGACCGTTATATCACCTTTGAAGAAACGGAAAATCTTCGTAATGGGGTTTATGACTACACCTTTGTTGAACGGGGTCCCAACGCAACCGAAGTGTTAGAGACAACCGCTGCCTCTTTAGACCCCGAAGCCGGCGATCGCCTGATGGGGGTTTATGGGGCCCGAGGTCAAGGGGGTAACTTACCCTGGCGCGGTGCGAATAGCGATTACAGCGAAGCCGGAACCGTCCGGGATGAAGGTCGACCCCGAACCGAAAGACCTTTAGAAGAAGGGGAAACCGATGAAGAATTCATCGCCCGTGAAGTGGATGAAAACCCCACCCTTCAAGATTTTACCGAAGCAGCCTTAGATGTCCTCGAAGACGATAACGAAGGTTTCTGGATGATGGTCGAAAGTGGGGACATTGACTGGTCTGCCCATGATAACGACATGGATGCGATGTTAGGGACTCTCAAGGACTTTAATGACTCTGTCAGAAGCGTTCAAGAGTGGATCGCCCAAAATGGGGGATTTGAAGAAAACCTGCTCATCGTCACTGCTGACCACGATCACTATTTGACTTTAAACGATAACTTCCCTGAAGTCGTCGCTCAAGAATTACTCTTAGGAGAGGGTGGACTTAATCTAACAATGAATGACGACCCCAATGAGTCGGGTCATTTTTGGGGTTCAGACGAAACCGTTAAATATGGATGGGGAACCCATACCAGTCGTCCCGTTCCGGTTTACTTCCAAGGACCAGAGAGTGACGCAGCTTTTCTCGAAGGATTCTTAGGAGAAGGTTACGAAGCTTATGGGACTGAAGTTGAAGGAGTGGGAACCTACATTGACCAAGTTCACTTAGGACTCGCTCAATTAAACGCCCTTAGTGGTGAGGAAGTTGAGGAACCTATCGAAGTTCCCACGATGGTTAACGGGACTGCTGATGCTGATTTCTTTGACACTGAAGATCCTGGAGAGAGCGGATTTATTGGGGATAACCAGATCCTCTTTGCCGGTAGTGGTGATGACTTTGTTGATGTTAGTTTTGCCCCTGGAGGTTCCCGTAGTCGCATTGACTTAGGGAGTGGTGACGACCTCCTTTTTGCTGGCAGCAATAACCGTATTATCGCTGGTTCTGGGGATGATATGTTATTCCTCGGTTACGGTGAAGGTAATAATGTTGTTACTGGTGGTTCCGGAATGGATCAATTCTGGCTCACTGTTGATGACGGAACCTTACCAACTGAAGCGAATACCATCACTGACTTTACCATCGGTGAGGATGTGATCGGTTTTGGTGCAACGGATCTCAGCTTTGACGATTTGATGTTAACTCAAAATGGTGCCGATACCACTATCAATGCGCTCGGACAAGATTTAGCTATTTTAAAAGGCATTGAATCGAGCGAGTTGAGTGCAGCAGATTTTGCTTTTGCTTAATCAGTTTTTGGAGAAGGAAGGCAATACCCTTTCTTCTCTTTTTCTCTGTCCCTAATTGGTTGATAATCAACCATTAAATATTAAAAGTTTTTGTTTTAAATATTCCTTAAATCTTTGCTAAATCTTTACTAATCTTCAAAGGATATAAATATTAAGAAATTCATTTTTGAGAAAGCCGAAAATTATGTTTATCGAAGATTTTAATCTATTTACAGCAGCAGGGTTTGCCCCTGATGGAACTTTAGGTTTACTCAATTCTAATGCTTGGATGATCACTGGTTTATCTGATGGTAGTCTTAATTTCGGGGATACTGCTACGTCTGGGGACTTGGCCAGAGGAACGTCTTCAGGAGGTGTTACCACGGGAGGGGTTTATAGCTTTGAAGTGGCAAACGGAAACAATATCTTAGGGGTACAACCAGCAGGTAGCGACTTTACTCCGGGGGAAATTGTCTTAAGATTACAGAATACCGGAGAAATCACCTTAACAGAGGTAACAGTCAACTATGATATTTTCTTCTTTAATGATCAATCTCGTGCTAATGCTCTTAATTTTTCCTATTCTCTCGATAATGTTACCTATACCCCCGTTGCTGCATTAGACTTTACTACCCCAGAAACAGCAGAAACATCTCCCATCTGGGAAAGCGTTAATCGTTCTACTATCATTGATGAATTAAGTTTAAACCCTGATGACTTTTTCTATCTAAAATGGACAGGAGATGATGTTAGCGGTAGCGGTAGTCGGGATGAATACGGTATCGATAATATTAACGTCTCAGGTTTAACCTTACCTGAAATTGCGCCTCTTGATGTTACCGCAGAATTCATTCATACCATTCAAGGAGACGGTTTTCAAAGTCCCTTAACCGGTGAAACTGTCACCGTTGAAGCGGTTGTTATTGGTGATTTTCAAGGAAATACCGGGTTAAGTGGGTTCTTTGTACAAGAAGAGGATGCTGATGTTGATGATAATCCTTTAACTTCTGAGGGAATCTTTATCTTTGATGGCAGTTCCCCTTCTGTTGATGTAAATACGGGTGATTTAGTCCGAGTTACGGGGACGGTTGCTGAATTTAATAATTTAACTGAACTTACCAACGTCAGTGATGTTCAAATTATTAGCAGTAATAACGCCCTTCCGACGGCTGCAACGGTCAATTTTCCCGTTTCAGAAGAAATTGACCTAGAATCCGTTGAAGGGATGTTAATTACCATTCCCGACACCTTATTTGTTACTGAATACTTCAATTTAGATCGGTTCGGAGAAATTCGTCTTGCTTCTAATGGGGACAGTAATGCACCCAATACCGATGGCCGTCTTGACCAATATACCCAGTTTAACGCCCCCGATGTTGATGGATTTAGCCAATATCAAGACGATATCGCCAACCGTCAAATTGTTCTCGATGATGGTAGTTCCGTACAAAACCCTGAAACTCTAATCTTTGGACGGGATGGAAACCCCCTCAGTTCCACTAATACCCTACGAGGAGGAGACACCATCACCGGTATAACTGGGGTGTTAGACGAACGATTTGGAGATTATCGCCTCCAAACTAACCAAGGGGTTGATTTTCAAGCGATTAATGAGCGGCCTGAGACTCCAGAAGAGGTAGGAGGAACCCTCAAAGTAGCTGCCTTTAATGTTCTCAATTTCTTCACCACCTTAGATAATGGTAGTGGTTTAGGCAGTGGTCCGAATAATTTAAGTCCTCGTGGGGCCGATAGTCAAGAAGAGTTTGATCGTCAAATTGAAAAATTAGTCACCACCTTAAGCACCTTAGATGCAGATATTCTCGCTTTAACCGAGTTAGAAAACGAATTTGGTGGCGATCAAAATGGTGACGGTGAATATGCCATTGATACCCTAGTTAATGCCTTAAATGATAGCGTAGGAGCCGGCACTTACGCCTATGTTGACCCCGGTGTTAATTATGTCGGGGGTGATGCGATCGCAGTGGGTGCTATTTATAAAACGGAAACGGTACAAGTTGCCCCAGGTACCACCGTTGCATTGTTAACGGATGATGTTTTACCGTCATTAAACCTTAATTTAAGCGGCGAACCAATCTTTGAAGGAAACGCTACCAGTCGAGTGCCTTTAGCGGTTACTTTTGAAGAAATAGCCACCGGGGAAACCTTCACCCTAGCAGTGAATCATTTTAAATCAAAAGGGTCCTCCGGACTCAGCGACAGCAGCGATCCTAACTTTGATCAAGGGGATGGTCAAGGATTTTGGAATTTCCGTCGGACCGAAGCATCTCAAGCGTTAGATGCTTGGTTAAAAACTGATCCCACCGGTAGCGGTGACTCAGATTATTTAATTGCCGGGGATCTCAATGCTTATGCTCAAGAAGATCCGATCACTTTCTTGGAAAATCAAGGATATACCGACTTAGTAGAAGAATTTGTCGGAGATGAAGCCTATTCCTTCTTATTTGATGGTCAATACGGTACGTTAGATTATGCTTTGGCCAATGAGACGTTACAAACTCAAGTAACTGGGGCAACAGAATGGCGCATTAATGCCGATGAACCGGACGCATTAGATTATAACCTCGATTTTGGACGCGATCCCGACTTATTTGACGGTTCTATTCCTTACCGTACCTCCGATCACGACCCCATTGTGGTCAGTTTAGACTTAGAAAGCACAACAGAACCCTTTACCCTGCAAATTCTCCATAGTTCTGACCAAGAGGCCGGTATTCCTGCCTTAGAAGATGCGATCGGCCTTTCTGCGGTGATGAATGCGTTAGAAGATGATTATGAGAACACCCTCAAGTTAAGTTCTGGGGACTTATTTATTGCTGGGCCTTTCTTTAACGCTAGTCGGAATATTTATGGAGAACCGGGTATTGCAGATATCTTAATTCAAAATGAATTAGGTTGGGATGCTGCAGCCATTGGTAATCATGAGTTTGATGCCGGTCCAGGGGCGTTTGCTACGTTAATTAGTCCTGATGCAGCCATCCAAGGTGTGGGTATTGATGGCAATACCGGTTACACAGGAACCGCATTTCCTTATTTAGCTACTAATTTAGACTATTCTACCGATAGCTCTAATTTACAAAATTTCGTCGTACCTGATGGGGAAGAATCGACCCCCAACAGTTTAGCCGGTAGTGTCGTTATCGATGTGGGGGGAGAAGCGATCGGTGTTGTGGGTGCTGTTACCCCTATTTTGCCTCAAATTTCTAACATTGGTGGCATTACGATGCTAACGGATAGCACAGTCACCAGTATTGAAGATCAGGCTCAAACGATCGCCGAAAATGTACAACCGGTGATTGATAAGTTAGTGGCGCAAGGAATCAATAAAATTGTTTTAATGACCCATCTACAACAATTTGAGATTGAACAAGCTTTGTCCTCAAAACTCACGGATGTGGATGTGTTAATGGGAGGTGGAAACCATCGGGTGATGGCCAGTGAAGATGACATCTTACGACAAGATGAAACTCAAACCGCTTCCCAAATCTTACAACCCTATCCCCAAGTCTTCTCAGATGCGGATAATAATCCCATTTATTTAGTCAATACAGCAGCGAATTATCGTTATCTGGGTCAATTAGTGGTCGAATTCGATGCTAATGGCATTATTACCAATATTGGCGATGAAAGTGGCACTTTTGCCACGGATATTGCTGGAGTTGACCGTCTTTATGATCAAGAGATTACCACCTTTGACCAGGTTAAAACCTTGGCTGATCCTGAATTAGTGGAGATTGTGGATAATATAGGAGAATTCATTAACTCTCAAGACGGCAATATTTTCGGTAACACGGAAGTTTATCTCAATGGACTCCGAGAAAGTGTTCGCAGCGAAGAAACCAACTTAGGAAACCTCACCGCTGATGCTAACCTCTGGTATGCTCGTCAATACGGTTTCGATGTGGATATTTCTGTCAAAAATGGGGGCGGTATTCGGGATCAAATTGGAGTCTCTTTCATTGAAGGGGGTACCAACGAATTAATTCAACTGCCTCCCCAACCCAACCCAGAAGTGGGTAAAGCGGAAGGAGATATTTCTCAACTGGATATTAGTAACTCCCTGCGGTTCGATAATAAACTGTCAGTGGTTGATATCTCTGCCCAAGGAATTAAAGATTTAGCTGAGCATTTGGTGGCCCGTTGGACACCAGAAGCAACGCCGGGTCAGTTTGGTCAAAATT